>JBBIIR010000417.1:0-2060 GCA_037446455.1 Hydrogenophilales bacterium
CAGGTGCTCCATGAGACGTTCCGTATTCAGGTAGCGGAAGGTCGGTTCGCTGGCGAGGTCTTCCCGCACCGGCTTCAGGCTTTGCCCTTTCGCGGTGTCGACGTAGAAGAAATGCCGGTTGGCCTCGTAGCGTTCCTCCAGCGGGATGAATTCGGACCAGTTGTCCAGCCAGAAGTCCACCATTTCCAACTGCTTGGGGGTCAGGCTGCCCGCGCCCAGGGGGGAGAGCAGCAGGGCCTGCACGTATTCCCCCATGCAGCTGGAGGGCTTGGCGTCACCGGGGTAGAGCTTGAGGCGGGTAGCGTGAAAGCCGTCGAACTCGGCGATGCGGTAGATGTTGTGCAGGCGCTGCCAGAGTTTGTTCTCGATGCGTTCGTAGCGGAAATAGCGCCACTTGAAGATGTCCGCGAAGCCGCGCAGGGCGCGCGCGGTGATGAGGGGAATGCTGGGCTGCAGCTTGCTGCCGCCGGGATGACCGACGAAGTCCATGAGGAAGGCGTGATAGCCGCGCGTGATTTCCCAATAAAAAGCGTGGATGGCGGTCCACAGCCGCGATTCGATGACCTTCGACATGCGCGGGTTGCGCAGATACTGCATGCACAGGGAGTACTGCATGTCGCGCGCCTGCTCGTCCAGGTGCATGAGCACCTGCAGGCGTTCCTTGGATAGGGCCAGGCCGGCGTGGTTGAACTGGATCAGGCTCTGCACCACCTGTTCCTGGGCGGTATAGATGTCCCCCGCCGGCAGCGCCTGCATCCAGCGCGAGACCGTCTTCAGGTCGCTGAGGGGATCCTCTTCGCCAGTTTTCTTGCGTTTGAAGAACCCGAACATGGATGTCCGTCCTTTTGCCCCATTCAGGGGGCCATCAGTTAAGTTTGCCGCGGACCCAGTCCGCCACCGAGGCCAGCGCGGCCGGCAACATTTCCGGTTCGCTGCCACCGGCTTGCGCCATGTCGGCCTTGCCGCCGCCCTTGCCGCCCACCTGGCCGGCCACGTGATTCACCAGTTCGCCGGCCTTCACCCTGGCGGTCAGGTCGGCGGTGACGGCGGCGATCAGCGCCACCCTGCCGTCCACCTGGCCGGCCACGTGATTCACCAGTTCGCCGGCCTTCACCCTGGCGGTCAGGTCGGCGGTGACGGCGGCGATCAGCGCCACCCTGCCGTCCACCGCGCTGCCCAGCACCAGGGCGCAGGACTTCAGCTTGTCACGCAGTTTATCGGCCATTTCCCGTAAAGCTTTAGCATCCGCGCCTTCGATGGTCGCGGCCAAGACCTTGATTCCACTGATTTCGACGGCCTGAGCGAGGAGGTCGTCGCTCTGGCTGCCGGCGAGTTTGGACTTGTAGCGGGCCAGTTCCTTTTCCAGCGCCCTGACCTGATCCTGGATTTGCTGGATGCGCGCGGCCACCTCGCCGGGCTGGGCCTTGAGGCGTTCCGCCACCTCGCGCAGCGTATTTTCCTGGTCCTGCACCGTGGCCACCGCGCCGGGGCCGGTGACCGCCTCGATGCGGCGGATGCCGGCGGCGACGCCGCCCTCGGCGACGATCTTGAACAGGCCGATGTCGCCGGTGCGCTGGACGTGGGTGCCGCCGCACAGCTCGGTGGAAAAATCGCCCATGCCCACCACGCGTACCTCGTCGCCGTATTTCTCGCCGAACAGGGCCATGGCGCCGGCCTGGATGGCGTCGGCGTGCCGCATCAGTCGGGTTTCCACGCGGTGGTTGCGGCGGATCTCGGCATTCACCAGATCCTCGATGCGCTTGATCTCCTCCGCCGTCACCGCTTGCGGGTGGGCGAAGTCGAAGCGGGTGCGCTCGGCGTTGACCAGGGAACCCTTCTGCGCCACGTGCGTGCCCAGCACGGCGCGCAGGGCGGCATGCATGAGGTGGGTGGCGGAATGGTTGTAGGCGGCGCGCTGGCGGGCCTCGGTGTCGACCTTGGCGTTGACGTGGTCGCCGATGCTCAGGCGCCCGGCGGCCAAGCGGCCCGCGTGGCCGAATACGTCGGCCTGGATTTTCTGGGTGTCGGTGACCACGAAGCCGCCATGGCCGCAGGCGATC
>JBBIIR010000418.1:0-2042 GCA_037446455.1 Hydrogenophilales bacterium
AGCGGGGTGTGGCGAAAGCCGCACTCTCAGCGGGGTGTGGCGAAAGCCATGCCTTGGGATGTGGCGAAAGCCGCATTCGCGGAGGGAGCGGATCACGCGCGCAAGCGCGTGGCCAATCCCCGCAAGGGGATGGGCACAGGCAAGGGTGAAATCGTGCGGTAAGAGCGCACGGCCGCGCCGGCAACGGCCGCGGCGGGCAAACCCCATCCGGAGCAAGGCCAAATAGGCAGACGTTGAGGCGGCCCGCCGAGTCTGCGGGTAGGCTGCTTGAGGCGACGGGCGACCGTCGTCCCAGATGAATGGCTGTCCACGACAGAACCCGGCTTATCGGCCGACTCCCCCTTCCTTCCGCCGAACCCCTGGATCGCGGATCCTCGGTCATAATCTATCCCACTTTGCCCCACTACTTAATGTTCTACATTAAGTTAGTCGCTTATCCCACGAATAAAAAAAGCATATTTAAAACTTTTGGCTTGCGCGGTAAGTCCTTGAAGCCAAAGAATTTTTTGCTTTTCCGGCTTGACGGTGGGGAATTGTGTTCTCTATAGTGGGAAGAAGTGGGAGAACGTGTGGCCTGGTGGCCACACGTGCACCATGGAGGAGTCAACGGGGATGTTCAGGGGATCGACGCTGCTGGCGCTGGACGGGAAAGGACGCTTGTCCGTGCCCGCGAAGTACCGTGAGCGCCTGTCCGCCCAATGCGGCGGGCGTCTGATGCTGACCGTCGATCCCGGCAACGCTTGCCTGCTGCTCTACCCGACTCCCGAATTCGAAACCCTCGAGCGCCAGATCAACGCCCTGCCCGGCTTCAATCCCATGACCCAGCAGTTGAAGCTGCTGTTCATCGGCTCGGCCGAGGAAGTGGAGGCGGACGGCGCCGGCCGCATCCTGATCTCGCCCTTCCTGCGCAAGTTCGCGAAGCTGGAAAAGGGCGTGGTGCTGATCGGCCAGGGCAACAAGTTCGCGATCTGGAGCGAGGCCGCCTGGCAGGCCAGGCTGGATGCCGCCGCGCAGCTGCCGGACCAGCTGGCGGCCGCGGCCGAGAACGGCACCCTTCCCGAGGAGCTCAAGGGCTTCTCGCTGTGACGCATGGCCATGTCTCCGTCCTCCTCGAAGGCGCGGTGGATGCCCTGGCGCCCCGCCCCGACGGCATCTACGTCGACGCCACTTTCGGCCGCGGCGGCCACAGCCGCGCCATCCTGGCCCGCCTGGGGCCGGACGGACGCCTGCTGGCGATGGACCGGGACCCGGCGGCCGTGGCGGCGGCGGGGACGTGGAACGATCCCCGCTTCGTCATCGCCCACGCCGCGTTTTCGCGGCTACGGCAGGTGCTGGCGGAGCACGGCATCGAGCGGGTGGACGGCGTGCTGTTCGATCTGGGCGTGTCCAGCCCGCAACTGGACGAGGCCGAGCGCGGATTCAGCTTCCGCTTCGACGCGCCACTGGATATGCGCATGGATACCAGCCGCGGCATGACGGCGGCGGAATGGCTCAACGAGGCGAAGGAGGAGGAGATTGCGAGCGTTGTCCGGGACTATGGCGAAGAGCGGTTTGCTCGGCAGGTTGCGCGCGCGCTTGTTAAGGCTCGAGCGCTCGCGCCGCTGCGCAGCACGCGGCAGCTCGCCGGCGTCGTCGCCGGCGCCGTGCGCACCCGCGAACGGGGGCAGGACCCGGCCACCCGTACCTTTCAGGCTGTGCGGATTTTCATTAACCGCGAGCTTGAGGAAATCCAGGCGGCGCTGCCGCAAGCCGTCGATCTGCTGAAACCGGGCGGGCGGCTGGTGGTGATCAGTTTTCATTCCCTGGAAGATCGAATGGTGAAGCGCTTCATGCGGGACGAGTCTCAGGGCGAATCGGCGCCCCCCGAGATCCCCCTGCCCGCGCACGCCCTGCGTGGCGGCCGGCTGCGCCTGGTGGGCCGGGCGCTGAAGCCGGATGCCGGCGAATGCGCCGCGAACCCGCGCGCGCGCAGCGCGGTGCTGCGCGTCGCCGAGCGCACCCAGGAGCTCGCCGGCCGGCGCGGGGCGCCCGCCGGCTTGGGC
>JBBIIR010000419.1:0-2042 GCA_037446455.1 Hydrogenophilales bacterium
AGAAAACCCGGCCTGGCCCGAATTCGCCCTGTTCCCCGCCGACCGCGCCTGGCTGCACGCGCGCATCAACCTGCGCTTCCGGCACATGCTGGAGCAGGGCCTGGTGGAGGAGTTGCGCGCCCTGCGCGCGCGCCTGCCCCTGCATCCCGGCCTGCCGGCCATGCGCTGCGTCGGCTATCGCCAGGCCTGGCGCTATCTGGACGGCGAAATCGACGCCGCCGCCCTCTACGAACAAGGCGCCGCCGCCAGCCGGCAACTGGCGAAGCGGCAGCTCACCTGGCTGCGCGGGTGGGAGGGCGCCATCCGCCTGGAATGCGCCGCTGCCGGGGTGCGCGATGCACTGGCGCGGCGCATCGAGGCGGCAATCCAAGCATCCTCCCTTTGAAAAAGGAGGGACCACGCAGCCACGCGGCGTCGCTGCTGCACAGGTAAGGCGAATGGCTCCAGTCCGATGGTGGAAAATGCCAACCTCAAGGCACTCTTCGCTTCCTCCATGCTCAGCTACCGCCACGCCTTCCATGCCGGCAACCATGCCGACGTGCTCAAGCATTTCGTCCTGGTTTGCCTGCTGCGCCATCTGGCGCAAAAGGACAAGCCGTTCTGGGTCGTCGACACGCACGCCGGCGCCGGCGCCTACGGCCTGGACGCGGGCTACGCGGCGAAGAACGCGGAGTTCGCCGACGGCATCGGCCGGCTGCTCGAACGGACCGACCTGCCCGCCGCCCTGGCCGACTACGTCGAGCTGGTGCGCGGCATGAACCCGGACGGGCGGCTCGGCTTCTATCCCGGCTCGCCCTACCTGGCGGCGAAACTGCTGCGCCCGCAGGACCGCCTGCGCCTGTTCGAGATGCACCCGACCGACGTCGATCTGCTGGGCAAGACCTTCGACGCCGACAAGCGGGTCATCGTCACCCGCGGCGACGGCTTCGCCGGCCTCAAGGCGCTGCTGCCGCCGCCGCCGCGCCGGGCGCTGGTGCTGATCGATCCGTCCTACGAGGACAAGGCCGACTACAGCCGCGTGGTGGAGGCCCTGAAGGACAGCCTGAAACGCTTTCCCACCGGCGCCTACGCCGTCTGGTACCCGCAACTGGCGCGGCCCGAGGCGCGCCGCCTGCCGGAGCGGCTGCGCGCGCTGAAGGACGCGGCCTGGCTGGACGCCGGCCTGTCGGTGCGCAAGGCGGCGGCCGGCGAACCGGGCATGAGCGGCAGCGGCGTATTCGTCGTCAACCCGCCCTGGACCCTGGCCGACAGCCTGCGCGCAGGATTGCCGGTGCTGAAATCCGCCCTGGCCCTCGACGATAATGCGGCCTTCCATCTCGAAACCTCTGCGGAGCCCCGCGCATGATTGCCCCGATCCAGCACGAGCACGGCATCCTCACCCTGGATGCCGATTACCTGCGGCCCGGCCTGGCCGCCGTCCACCTCATCGTCGAGGACGGCGGCGTGGCCATCGTCGATACCGGCACCAACCAGGCGGTGCCCAGCGTGCTGGCGGAACTGCGCGGCCTGGGCCTGGGGCCGGAGGCGGTGGACTACGTCATCGTCACCCACGTCCACCTCGACCACGCCGGCGCCGCCGGCGCCCTGCTGCAAAATTGCCCCAACGCGAAGCTGGTGGCGCACCCCAAGGGCGCCCGCCACCTGATCGACCCGGTCAAGCTGGTGGCGGGTTCCATCGCGGTCTATGGCCGCGAGCATTTCTACGCCCACTATGGCGACATCGTGCCGGCGCCGGCGGAGCGGGTGATCGAGGCCGGCGAGGGCTTCCAGCTCGATTTCCGCGGCCGTGCACTGAACTTTCTCGACACCCCCGGCCACGCCCGCCACCACTCCTGCATCCACGACCGCCGCAGCAACAGCCTGTTCACCGGCGACACCTTCGGCATCTCCTACCGGGAATTCGACGTGGGAGACCAGGCCAACCCGCGCCCCTTCATCTTCCCCACCACCACGCCGGTGCAGTTCGAGCCCGAGGCCCTGCACGCCTCCATCGACCGCCTGCTGGCCACCGGCGCCGAGGCGGCCTTCCTCACGCACTACGG
>JBBIIR010000420.1:0-2041 GCA_037446455.1 Hydrogenophilales bacterium
GGGGTCTGTCTCAGGCTGCGTTATTCGCCCGGAAATTCTATCATGCGACCCCTTTCCCCCGCCCCCATGCGCCTCATGACCAGACTGCTCGCCCTGTTGGGCCTGACCGCCGCCCTGGCCCTGCCGGCGCAGGCGGAAATTTTCGAGGAAGCCCTGGACAACGGCATGCGCGTCATCGTCAAGACCGACCGCCGCGCGCCGGTGGTGGTGTCGCAGGTCTGGTACCGGGCCGGCAGCATGGACGAGAGCTACGGCGTCACCGGTGTCGCCCACGTGCTGGAACACATGATGTTCAAGGGCACCCGCGAGGTGCCCGCCGGCGAGTTCTCCAAGCGCATCGCCGCCGCCGGCGGGCGCGAGAACGCCTTCACCTCGCGCGACCACACCGCCTATTTCCAGACCCTGCAAAAGGACCGCCTGGAACTGGCCCTGAAGCTGGAGGCGGATCGCATGGTGAATCTGCTGCTGTCTCCCGAGGAGTTCGCCAAGGAGATCAACGTGGTCATGGAGGAACGGCGCATGCGCACCGAGGACAGCGCCCCCGCCCGCCTCTACGAGGCGCTCATGGCCACCGCCTTCCAGACGCATCCCTACCGCCACCCGGTGATCGGCTGGATGGACGACCTCAAGAACATGAGCGTGGACGACGCGCGCCGCTGGTACGAACAGTGGTACAGCCCCAACAACGCCACCCTGGTGGTGGCCGGGGACGTCGATCCGCCGCGTGTGCTGGCCTGGGCCAGGCGGTATTTCGGGCCCATCCCGGCGCGTCCGCTGCCCGCGCGCAAGCCGATGCTGGAACCCGAACAGGCCGGCATGAAGCGGGTGACGGTGAAGGCGCCCGCCAAGCTGCCGGTGGTGGGACTGGCCTGGCAGGCGCCGCGGCTGACCGATCCGCAGGCCGATCGGGAACCCTACGCTTTGGAAATACTCGCCGGCATCCTCGACGGCCATGCCTCGGCGCGGCTGAACCAGACGCTGGTGCGTGAACGCAAGATCGCCACCGACGTCGGCGCGGGCTACGACCCGATCGCGCGCGGCCCGGCCCTGTTCATCGTCGACGCCACGCCGGCGGAGGGCCAGGAGGTGAAGGCGGTGGAGGCCGCGTTGAAAGAGGAAATCGCGCGTATCGTCCGCGACGGCGTCGAAGAGGGCGAACTGCGGCGGGTGAAGGCGCAGGTGCTGGCGGGCCAGGTGTTCCAGCAGGATTCCCTGTTCTATCAGGCCATGCAGCTCGGCGAGTGGACCACCGCCGGCCTCGATCACCGCGCGCGTGAAATCCGTTACGAGAGGCTGCGCGCGGTGACCGCCGAGGAGGTGCGGGCGGTGGCGGCGAAATACCTGGTCGATGACCGCCTCACCGTCGCCGTGCTGGACCCCCAGCCCCTGCCGGAGGGCAAGCCGGAACCTCGTTTCAACCTGATGGGAGCCGGCCATGTCCGCTAAGTCGCTTTCAAGAAACTCGCCGGGCCGCCCCAAGAGTTGCTTGGCCCCCTCGGGGGGCGGCTCCGACCGGAGGGAGGTGCCGGGGGTGGTGCTCATCGCCGGCCTGCTGGCCCTGATCCTGACGCCGCTCGCCTGGGCGGGCCTCGACATCCAGCACTGGAGCACGCCACAGGGCGCCCGTGTCTACTTCGTGCAGAACCACGACCTGCCCATGCTCGATGTGAGCGTGGCGTTCGCCGCCGGCAGCGCCCGCGACAGCCGCCAGACCTCGGGCCTGGCGCAGCTCACCCGCCATGTCATGGGCCTGGGCGCCGGCCCCTACAGCGAGCGCGACATCGCCGAACGCCTGGCCGATGTCGGCGCCGTGCTGTCCGGTCGCCTGGACGCCGACCGCGCCGGCTTCTCCCTGCGTACCCTGTCGTCAGCCGCCGAGCGCGAGCAGGCCGTGTCCGTGCTGGCGGCGATCCTCGCCGCGCCGCGCTTCGACGCCGCCATCCTGGAGCGCGAGCAGGCGCGCGTCATCGCCGCCCTCGAGGAGGCGGCGACCAAGCCGGAGAGCATCGGCGAGAAGGCCTTCCAGGCCGCCCTCTACGGC
>JBBIIR010000421.1:0-2040 GCA_037446455.1 Hydrogenophilales bacterium
GGTCGCCTGAAAGAAGCTGCTGTCGCTCTTACGCAGCTCAGCCCTGCTCATGGGATGGCCTGAGGATAAGGCGGAAAGGAAGGGTCCGTAATGGCGGGAACGCGTAAGGGAAACACTTACAAGAAGGCGGAACGAATCCGCTACCGAGCGCCCGGTGTTTGGCCGCCGAACGAATGGGCGCTAACTTTCCGGGCGTTGCGACGCAATATCCGGGCCGCGCGCGGACCTGCCCGCTTCCTGGTCGGCGCCCTTGCCAAGGCGCGGCAGGTTCAGGTGCAGCGCCGCCTTGGCCAGCAGGTGCGCGGATACCGGCGCGGTGATGAAGAGGAACAGGGTGACCAGGATCTCGTGCAGGCTGAGGCCGTCGCCCTGATGGCTGAAATACACCGAAGAGGCGACCAGCAGGCTGCCCACGCCCAGGGTGGTGGCCTTGGTCGGGCCGTGCAGGCGGGTGTAGAAGTCGCGCAGCCGGGCCAGGCCCAGCGAGCCGATGAAGGTGAAGATGGCGCCGACGAGGATGAGGACGGCAAGCAGGGTATCGAGCATGGCGGGCCTTCTATTCGATGATGTCGCCGCGCAGCAGGTACTTGCACAGGGCGACGGTGCCGACGAAGCCCATCAGGGCGATGAGCAGGGCCGCCTCGAAGTAGAGGGCGGTGCCGAGCTGGATGCCGAGCAGCACCAGCAGGGCGATGGTGTTGATGTACAGGGTATCCAGGGCGAGGATGCGGTCCGGCGCGCTGGGTCCGCGCAGCAGGCGCCAGAAGCTGAGGGCGAAGGCGGCGGCGACGAGGGCGAAGGCGATGGGCAAAACCTGGTTCAACATGATTCGAACACCTCCTTCAGCGGCGCCTCGTAGCGCGCCTTGATTTGCGCGCGGACCGCGTCCGCGTCGGCGGCGTCGAGGGCGTGCACCAGCAGCGTGCGGCGGTCGCCGGAAAGCCGCGCCGAGACCGTGCCCGGGGTCAGGCAGATGGTATTGGCGAGCAGGCTGATGGCGAGGTCGACGCGCAGATCGAGGGGCACTTCCACCAGGGTCGGCCGCAGGCTCTCCGGACGGCCGAGGATGCGCCGCGCCACCACCATGTTGGCCAGCACGATGTCGTACAGCACGACGAGCGTGAAGCGCA
Organism: Hydrogenophilales bacterium; assembly: GCA_037446455.1. Taxonomy (GTDB): domain Bacteria; phylum Pseudomonadota; class Gammaproteobacteria; order Burkholderiales; family Thiobacillaceae; genus PFJX01. The sequence continues at coordinate 1,131 of JBBIIR010000421.1, forward strand.
GAAGCAGCAGGGGTCGATGAATCTTCACGGGCTCCGGCCAGAAACGCAGGGTGAACAGGGGAATCAACCAGCCCAGCAGCGCGCCGAGAATGATGTGGCCGGGATCCAGGCTGTTGTTGAGCAGCAGCCAGACCCCCGCCAGGGCCGGGGTGAGCAGGGGATGCGGCAGCAGGCGCGAACTCATGGGCGACCTCCGAGGACGGCGTCGATGTACAGGCGCGGCTGCAGCAATTGCTCGGCGATCTGGGCGGCGAAGGCGTGGACGGGACCGGCGGCGACGGTCAAGCCGAGCCCGAGCAGCAGCAGGCCCACCGCCGGCGCCACCGGCGCCGGCGGTTCCGGCGAGTCGTCGCGCTGCCGATCGACGCGCAGGAAGAACAGGCTGCCGACGCGCGCCAGGGCGATCAGGGCGAGCAGGCCGCCGACCAGCACCACCGCCAGGATCCAGGCGCGCGCGGGATGCGCCAGGGCGGCCTGCAGGATGAGGAACTTGCCGATGAAGCCCGACAGCGGCGGCAGGCCGGCGATGAGGATGGCGGCGAGGAAGAACAGCGCGCCCAGCCAGTATTCCCCGCGCATGCGCGGCCCCGCTTCGAAACGATCCGCCTGGGCGCCGCGCGCGGCGGCGATGCGCTCGGCGAGCAGGAACAGGGCGGCGGCGGCGAAGGTGGAATGCGGCAGGTAGTAGAGGCCGGCGGCGAGGCCGTCGCGGCTGCCGAGGGCGAAGGCGGCGAGCAGCGTGCCCACCGAGGCCACCACCAGGTAGGCCGCCTGTTCGCGCAGGTGGCGCGCCGCCAGCACGCCGAGCAGGCCGACCAGCAGGGTGGCCAGGGCCAGCGGCAGCAGCCAGGCATCGAGCAGGCCGGCGAGGCCGCCGGCCTCGGCGCCGAACAGCAGGGTGGACGCGCGC
>JBBIIR010000422.1:0-2039 GCA_037446455.1 Hydrogenophilales bacterium
ACGGCGATCCTGTCCACCTTGGCATTCTTGCCCAGGCCGAAATGCAGGCGCTTGTGGTTCTGGCCCCGCTCGTGGATGCCGCCGTCGCGCAGGCGGGTCTGGCGCACGCCTCCCGCCTCCAGCACCACCCTTGCGCCGATGCCGTCGCGGTTGGATCTGGCGCCCTCCAGATCGACCATCAGCCAGTGCTTGCCGTGGCCGCACAGGTTGCGGAAAAGCTGGTAGCGGCCGTTGTCGGAGGGCATGCCCAGGCTGCGGCCCATGCTGGCGCCGGAGGCGGTGAGCAGGTCCAGGCAGCCATCCGCGTCCACGTCGGCGGTGGTCACGGAATCGCCCACCCCGGCGAGGGCGCCGACCGCGCCGCCGGCAAGCTTCACCGCCTTGAAGCGCCCCTTGCCGTCGTTGCGCAGCAGCAGGTTTTCCGCCTTGCCCGCGTCGTTGCTGCCGAGCACGAACAGGTCCACGTGCATGTCGTTGTCGAAGTCGCCGGCCACCACGTTGGCCGCGGCGATGGGTCGGGCGTTGACCCCGCGCTGCTCGCCCTCCTCCACCAGCTTGCCCTCCCGCTGCATGAACAGGCGTTGGGGCGCGGTTTCGTCGGTGACCGAATCTGCCAGTCCCTGGAGGTCTTCGATGGGGGATTGCGCCTCCACCCGCACCGTCAGGCTCTTGGCTTTTTTCTTGCCGCCGAAGGCGGCCGGGGGGACATGGAACGACACCTGCCAAACCCCGTTGCGCGGACTGCCGATCAACACCAGCGGCCTGTCCCCGCCCGGCGCGGCCGGCATGCCCGCCGCGCCCTCCGCGCCGATCTCGAACGTCGTTTCCTTGGGCTGAACAGCGGCCTTGCCCAAACGGACGTCGCCGGCCAATACCTCGCCCGCGTGCATGCCTCCCACCGTTATTTTGACCGGCCCCGCGGCGCGGAAACTGAAGCCGGATGCCTTGTCCGCAGCTTCCGGCCGGATCTCCGCCTGGGCGGTGAGCACGCGCTCGCCGTTGCGCGCCAGGGAGACGCGGCCGCCGGGATTCTTGCGCGCGAGGAACAGGTCGAGCCGGCCGTCGTGGTCGAAATCCGCCACCGCCGCATCCTCGAAGGCGGTCTTCGGCAGCGCTTCCAGCGTGCGCGCGGGCCGCGTCGCGGTATCGAACACCTGCACGGCGGCGCCCTGCCCCATCAGGCGGCAGACGATTTCCGGATGGCGGTCGTCGTTGAGCATGAACATCACGCAGAAGGGCGCGCTGCGCGATTGCAGGGGCAGCCAGGCGGTCTGGTCGAGGAAGCCGAGCGGCCCCTGGGCGAAGAAGAAGGGTGGGGTTTGCTCGTCAAAACGCGCTTCCGCGCCATGGAACAGGTCCAGCCGGCCGTCGCCGTCCAGGTCCACCCACAGGGGCGTGCGGGTGCGGCCGGGCAGGTTGCTCACCCCCAGGTCGGCGGCCCGGTCCACCAGCCTGCCGCCCTCGTTCACGAACAGGCGCTTGGGCTCCTCCCCCAGGCCCTGGATGGCGCCGGTGAGTTGCACCAGATCCAGGTCGCCGTCATTGTCGAAGTCCGCCCAGGCGGCGCCGTGCTTGTCGCGGCCGGTCTGCTCCCCCAGCACGGCGGCGGTGACGTCCTCGAAACGGCCGTCCCCCAGGTTGCGGAATAGCTGAGCCGGCCGGAGGTGGTTGGTGAGATAGAGGTCCGGCCGTCCGTCGCCGTCGAAATCCCCCCAGGCGGCGCCGTGGGTCATGCCCTCGTAGGCGGCCAGGCCTGAATCCGGCGTAATGTCTTCGAACACGGACAGATCGTGTTCCGAGGGACCGCAACCCGCCAGAAGGACCAGCAAGGCGCAAGCGTGGATCGTTTTCATCGTTTTCCCTGAAAGGCGAAAAAATGCCAGCCCCCAAGAAAACCGTCATTCCCGCGAAAGCGGGAATCGTGCGCCCGTGAAGGCGCGCAAACAACACGGTGGAAGTCCGTGTCGGGGCAAGCCATGACCCCGAAGCTGAAGGTAACTGCGTCGCTGCGAAGCGGGGTGGGGAGCAACCGGAAGCGA
>JBBIIR010000423.1:0-2030 GCA_037446455.1 Hydrogenophilales bacterium
CCCCGCCGAGGAAGCCGCGCCGCGCAAGGCCAGCCCCCTGGACACCGCCATCGAATACATCGCCCGCGTCAAGTTCGCCGCGCCCCAGGCGGCCAATTTCGGCGCCCTGCTCGCCACCCTGCGACGCATCGGCAAGCCGATCCGCGCTTTCGGCGAGAAGCCGGACGCTGGCTGGGAAGCCTTGAGCGGCCATCCGCGCAGTGTCTATGGCGTGGTCGAATTCGGCCTGCAACTCGCCGACCGCGGCGGCGCCGTATCGCTCGACCAGCTCGAAGCCTTCTGCCGCGCGCTCTACGAGTTCGCCGCCGAGCAGGGCGGCGCGGTGACCTGCGCCGACAAGGAAGGCGCCCTCAAGCTGGCGCGCGACCTCGACCTGTTCTGCATGGACGTCGACGTGCTCATCGGCCTCAACGTCATTTCCGCCGAAAGCCGGCCCTTCACCAGCGAAGCCATGCACAGCCTGGCGCAGGAGGCCCGCCTCAGCCTGGAGGCGGACGGCGCCTTCCACGCCAAGGACGAGTTCGGCCATACCCTGTTCATCCTGACGAACCAGGAAGAAGAGCCGTTCCCGCGCGACGGCCGCGGCCTCACCACGCACGGCGTCACCCTGCTGTTCGACGTGCCGCGGGTGGCGGACGGCCTCGCCGTGTTCGACCGCATGACCCGGCTGGGCTTCGATCTGGCCTGGCGTCTGGAGGGCCGCCTGGTCGCCGACAACAACCGGCCCGTCAGCGAGGACAGCCTGAGCCGCGACCGCGCCCGTCTGACGCAGTTCTATGCGCGCATGCAGGCGCGGGGCATCCCCGCCGGCGGGGAGCGGGCGCACAGGCTGTTCGTGTGAGGCGTGCGGGGTGAGGCGCGAGGCGGAACTGCGCGCCCGTGAGCTTCGCGCCCTGATCGACGAGGCCAACTACCGCTACTACGTCCTCGACGCGCCCTCCATTCCCGACAGCGAATACGACCGCCTGCTGCGGGAACTCCAGGAACTGGAGGCCCGTTATCCGGAACTGCTCACTCCCGACTCTCCCACCCAGCGGGTGGGCGCGCCTCCCCTGCGGGACTTCGCCCAGGTCGCCCATGCGCTGCCCATGCTGTCGCTCAACAACGCCTTTTCCGAGGCGGAGGTGGCGGCCTTCGACCGGCGCGTGCGCGAGGGTCTGGGACGCCCGGACGAGGAGGTCGAATACGCCGTCGAGCCCAAGTTCGATGGCCTCGCCATCACCCTGCGCTACGAGGACGGCCTGTTCGCGCGCGGCGCCACGCGCGGCGACGGCTATAGCGGCGAGGATGTCTCCGCCAACCTGCGCACCGTGCGCGCCATTCCCATGCGCCTGATCGGCGAGCGCCCGCCGCGCGTGCTGGAGGTGCGCGGCGAGGTGCTCATGCTGCGCCGCGATTTCGAGCGGCTGAACGCGCAGGCCCGCGAACGCGGCGAGAAGACCTTCGTCAATCCGCGCAACGCCGCCGCCGGCAGCCTGCGCCAGCTCGATTCCCGCGTCACCGCCCGGCGCCGCCTGTCCTTCTTCGCCTACGGCGTCGGCCAGGTGGAGGGCGCGGACTTGCCGGCGACGCACGGCGGCATCATGGATTGGCTGGCCGCCCTGCGCTTTCCCGTGGCCGCCCAGCGCGACACGGCGCGCGGCGTGCGCGGGCTCATGGCCTTCTTCGATAAGCTCGGCGCCGGCCGGGCGGCCCTGCCCTACGACATCGACGGCGCGGTGTACAAGGTCAACCGCCTGGCGGACCAGGAGGCCCTCGGCTACGTCGCGCGCGCGCCCCGCTTCGCCATCGCCCACAAGTATCCGGCGCAGGAGGAGCTGACCACGGTGGAGGCCATCGACGTGCAGGTCGGCCGCACCGGCACCCTCACTCCGGTGGCCCGCCTGACGCCCGTCTTCGTCGGCGGCGTCACCGTCACCAACGCCACCCTGCACAACGAGGACGAGGTGCGCCGCAAGGACGTGCGCGTCGGCGACACGGTCATCGTGCGGCGGGCCGGCGACGTCATTCCCGAGGTGGTCGGCGTGGTG
>JBBIIR010000424.1:0-2028 GCA_037446455.1 Hydrogenophilales bacterium
TAACGGACATGACTTTGAGAAGACGCCCCGAAGCATGAAAGTCATGCCCGTTTCCCTCACCCCCAGCCCCTCTCCCGCTCGCGGGAGAGGGGAGCTTCAAGAGTCGCTGACGCGACTTTCACGTTAAGGAGAGAACGCTATGGACGTCGTGATGCAGGAACTGTTCGGCTCGGCCATCGGCTTGCTCAGCCTGTTCACCATCGGCTTCATCATCGCCATGGGGCTTTTTCTGCTGACCCGCTTCCTGAAGCTGAGCCAGAAAAAGTAAGACCAGACCACTCGCACGACAACGGCCGCCGCAACGGAGCGGCGGCCGGGTCGCGGATTCAGGCGGAGGCTAGCAGTGCGTCCAGTTGTTGCCGGCTGGACCGATAGTCATCCTTGTCCAGGAAGTCCTGCATGAGGAATTTTTCCATGCCGGGATACAGGGCTATGGCCTCGTCCAACTGGGGATCGTTGCCGCGCGCGTAGGCGCCGATGGTGATGAGGTCGCGGCTGCGCTGGTAGCGCGCATACAGCCCGCGGAAGCGGCGCACTTTGTCCAGTTCCGCCTTCGGCATGAGTTCGGTGATGGCGCGCGAGATCGATGCTTCGATGTCGATCGCCGGATAATGGCCCTGGTCCGCCAGTTGGCGTGACAGCACGATGTGCCCGTCGAGAATGGCGCGGGCGGCATCCGCCACCGGGTCCTGTTGGTCGTCGCCTTCCATCAGCACCGTGTAGAAGGCGGTGATCGAGCCGCCCTCCTTGCGGCCGTTACCGGCCCGTTCCACCAATTGCGGCAGCTTGGCGAAAACCGATGGTGGATACCCTTTGGTGGCCGGCGGTTCGCCGACCGCCAAGGCGATTTCGCGCTGTGCCTGCGCGAAGCGGGTGAGCGAGTCCATGATCAGCAGAACATGCAAACCCTGATCGCGGAAGTGCTCGGCAATGGCGGTGGCGTAGGCGGCGCCATGCAGGCGCAGGAGCGGGGGCGAATCCGCCGGCGCGGCCACCACGGCCGCGCGTCGGAGACCTTCCTCGCCAAGGATGTTTTCGATGAAATCCTTGACTTCGCGGCCACGCTCGCCGATCAAGCCGACGACCACCACGTCGGCCTCGGTATAGCGCGCCATCATGCCCAGCAACATCGACTTGCCGACGCCGCTGCCGGCGAACAGGCCCATGCGCTGGCCGCGGCCGACGGTGAGCAGGGCGTTGATCGCGCGCACGCCGACGTCGAGGACATCCTGGATGGGTTCCCGCTCCATCGGATTGAAGGAGCGCGAATAGAGGGGGGCGCGGCGCGACGGATCGAGGATGCCCAGGCGGTCGAGCGGACGACCGGCGCCGTCGATGACACGCCCAAGCAGTTCCGGGCCCACTGCCACCTGCCGGATGCGGTCCTCGATGCGTCGACGCCGGTAGTAGGGTTTGTTGATGCGCGGCGGCTCGAAGCCGCACACCGCGCCGATCTCCACCGTGGCGCCGGGACCGAGGCCATAGATGTCGGTGGAAGGCATGAGGAACAGGCGCTCGCCCGAGAAGCCGACAACCTCGGCGTCGACCTGCTGGCCGCCGGCCATGGCCACGCGGCAGGACACGCCGGTGGCGAGCTTGATGCCGGAAGCCTCCATGATCAGGCCGGCGATGCGCGTCAGGCGGCCGCTGGCGCGCCAGGGGGTCATCAGGCAGACCGCTTCCTGGCAGTCACGCAGGTAGTTGAGCAGGGCCTCGCCGCGGTTCAGCTCAGCCATGTGTCGTCGTCCACCCCCAGACACTCCGTGATTTCCCGCCAGCGCGCGCGCAGGCTGCCGTCGAGTTCGCTGTGGCTGCTCTCGAAGCGGAAACTGCCGCGGTCCAGCTTGGGATCCGCCAGAACTTTCCAGGATAGGTGGCCGTGTTCATGCACCAGCCAATCGCGGACCAACTCGACATGGTCCGGATGCACGGCGATTTTCTGGTGGCCGTTGAGTACCGGCAAGGTCAGCAGGGCGTCGCGCAGGGCCTCGAGCAGGAGATCGGGCTTCACCTGGATGGCCTTGCGCA
>JBBIIR010000425.1:0-2023 GCA_037446455.1 Hydrogenophilales bacterium
GCAGGCAATCAGCCTGGGTAGCCGCTGATTGATTCCAATATCGTCGTTCCCGCGCAGGCGGGAACCCGGAAAAATCAACCACCTGGATCCCCGCCTGCGCGGGGATGACGAATCAATCCGTGGCCCCCTGGTCGTGCTGTACATATCGTTGCCCTCGTCAAGGTTGCAATGTCTTTTCCACCACCCGCTGCCAGGACAGCTCGGCGCGGGCGCGGCGGTAACCGGCTTCGCCCATGGCCGCGGCGCGCGGGTCGTCCGTGAGCAGGTCGCGCAGGCCGCGGGCGACGTCGGCGACGTCGGCGCCGTCCACCAGCAGGCCGGTCTGGTTGTCGAGCACGGCGGAGGCGGCTCCCCCGTCCTTGCCGGCGATGACCGGTTTGGCGCAGGCGGCGGCCTCGATGAATACCATGCCGAAACCCTCGTTGTCGCCGTTGATCTCGCGGTTGGGCATGGCGAAGACATCGCAGGCGTTGAGCCAGCGCGGCAGGTCGGCGGCGCTCACCGGGCCGATGCGGTGGGCGATGTCGCCGAGATCCAGTTCCCGGATCAGACCGTCCAGGTAGTCCGCGTCCTCGCCGATGCCGGCGATGACGTAGCGCGCGGGCACGCCATCGTCCCTGAGCATGGCCACGGCGCGCAGGGTCTGGTCGAAGCCTTTGCGGCGCGACAGCCGGCCGACCGAGAAGATGAGCTTTTCCTCGGTTGTGATGCCAAGACCTTGGCGCAGGCCGGAGGTATCCAGGCCGGGTTTGAATTGGTCGATGTCCACGCCCGGATGAATGAGGCGGATGCGCTCGGGAGCGACACCCATGTCCTTGAGGGTGTCGCGGGTGTGGGCGCTATTGGCGATGACCCGGTCCGCGTGGCGCAGGGCGAAGCGCATGGCCCGGTATTTGCCGCCGCGCCCCCAGGTGGTGAGTTCCTCGCCATGGGCGTAGAGCACCACGCGCCGCAAGCTGAGGCGGGCCAGCAGCCAGGCCACCAGGCCTTCGGGCAGGGCGCGGAAGGCGTGTACCGCGTCGAAGCGATGGGTGAATGCCAGGCGCAGGCCGCGCGCGAAAAAGCGCCAGTACATGAGCAGGGATTCGGGCTTGAGCCAGGGCACGCGTCGGAGGTCGAGACGGTGCACGGTGTTGGCGTGGGTGGCGTCGAACGCGGCCGCGCCTGGCACGTCGGCGGTGACGATGTGAATACCCTTGCCGCCCAGACGCTTGTAGACCTCCGCCGCCCACACGGCGGTGCCGCCCTTGGTAGGGAGGAAGAGTTCGCTGAGCACGAGGAGACGGGCTTCGGGACTGTGTTGGGCGGTCATCCGCGCACCATGGAAAGCAGGTTTTTCAGACTGGCGAGGCCCGGATTTTCCCACAGGGAGGGGAACACGGCGCGCAGGGCCTGGCCGCGCCGGCCCGCCTTGGCCAGGGCATAGCCCAGATTGAGACGGCCGGCGCCCAGGCGGCTGCGCACGCCGCGCCGGATCGGCTCGGGGAATGCGTCCGCCGCCCGGTCCATGTCCACCAGGGTGCGCACGTTGTCGAGCTGGGCGCGCAGGGGGTCCTTGCGCGTGGCGCTGGCGTCGTGGATGACGTAGGCGGCCATGGGCGCGCAGACCACGCCGATGCGCCGGCTGGCGGCGCACAGCTTGACCAGGAAGAAGACGTCCTCGCACACCCGGTAGCCGGTGGGGTAGCCGCCCAGTTCGAGGAAGGTGGCGCGCGGCACGGACAGGGTATGGGTGTCGCCGAAATGGTCGGCGACGAAGGGTTCCAGTTCGTCGGCGGTCATGATGACGGCTGGGGGGGGCGGAGCGGAGGCGGAGTCCTCTCCCCCCTGGGGAGAGGGGTGGGTGAGGGGAGCGGGCTGGGCGGCCTTCGCCAACATCGCCCGCCCGGATGCATGGATTTCCATGGAGCCGGAAATGCGGCTGCCGTCGGGGCGGCGGTAATCGTAGTCACCCGTGAGGAAGTCCAGTGCCGGGTCGCGCGCGATGCAGTCCGCGTGCCATTTCAGGCGATCCGGGTAGTAC
>JBBIIR010000426.1:0-1950 GCA_037446455.1 Hydrogenophilales bacterium
TCGCCCGCTCCTTAGTAGATCTGTCTGATTTGCGCGAAACCGCGCATGCCGAGGCCGGATACCTCCGCCCGCATGCCGCTGTCGCTGAGCGATACGCTCAGCACTTCGCCCACACTCTGCGTCACGGCCGGCACCCGCTTGCCGGCGGCGCTCGCCTCCGCCAGGAAGCGGTAATCGCCCTGGGCCAGAACATTGCCGAACGGGTCGCGGCCATCCCACACGAAGCGCGCCAGTCCGGCCTCCCGCGCACCCAGGTCGAAGCTGCGCACGCTGGCGCCGCCGGCATCCAGCACGCTGACCCGCACACTGTCGGCGCGACCGGCCAACTCGACGCCGCCGACGGCGCCGGCGGCGCCGAGGCTGAGGAGGTTGCCTTCGGCCATGACCTGGCGTCCCACCAGGGAGGCGCCTTGCAGCACCTGCGAGGCGCGGAACAGGTCGACCAGGCCGGTCATGCTCTGGTTCAGGCTGGCGATGCCCTCGACGGTGGACATCTGCGCCAGCTGCGTGGTGAGCTCGGCGTTCTCCATGGGGTTGAGGGGATCCTGATTGCGCAACTGGGTGACCAGCAGCTTGAGGAAGCGGTCACTCATTTCCCGCGTGGCGCCGACCTGCGCGGCCGCGGCCTCGCGGGCTCCGCTCAGCGAGGACAACAGTCCGAGCGAACTGTCCTGGGGGGATACGGCGCTTACCGACATGTTTCAGCTCCTTCAGGACTGGGCAATGCTCAGGGTGCGCTGCAGCAGACCTCTGGTGGTGGCCATCACTTCGACGTTGGTCTGGTAGGACCGGGAGGCGGAAATCATGTTGACCATTTCCTCGACCGGGTCGACGTTCGGATAGCCGACATAGCCCTTGGGATCGGCCAGAGGGTGCTTGGGGTCGTAGACCAAACGGAAGGGACGCTGGTCCTCGACCACCTCCTTCATGCGCACGCCCTGCGCCCAGGGCGTGGCCTTGCCCAGGGCCACCGCCTGGAACACCACCTGCTTGGCCTTGTAACCTTCTCCGGTGGAGGCGTGCGCCGAGTCGGCGTTGGCCAGGTTGGAGGCGACGGCGTTCAGGCGCATGGACTGCGCGGTCAGGGCCGAGGCGGCGATATTGAAGACATTGTTCATGGACATGCCGTGTTCTCCGTCAACGTCCGGATTCGAGCGCCCGGCCCAGGGTGCGGAACACGCTGGTGGCGCGGTCGATCAGGAACTGATAGTGCAGGGCGTTCTCGGTGAATTGCGCGCGCTCCACGTTCAGGTCGACCGTGTTGCCGTCCAGGCTGGGCTGCAAGGCGGCGCGAAACTTGATATGAGCGCCACCCGCCTGGCCACCGGCTGCGCCGGCATCGAGATGCCGCGCGGAGGTCTTCGCCAGGGCCACCGAACCCCCGCCGGCACCGATGGCGCTCGCCAGCGCGGCGCGAAAATCCATGTCGCGCGCCTTGTAGTTGGGGGTATCGGAATTGGCGATGTTGGACGCCAGGATTTCCTGGCGCCGCGCCCGCAGATTCAGGGCGTTCTGCACAAAAGCCATTTCCTTGTCGATCTTGCTCAGCATGCCGTCTCCTGGGCGCCCGTCGACGGAACGGGACGCTGCGGCACACTTAAGCAACGGGCATGCCAACTCGTATCGGGCCGCGGCGAGCCCTTTATGCATCGAATCCGGTGGGTTGAGACAGCCTCCCGGCAAGCCCCGCCGGGGAAGCGCGGCAATAATTGCCGGCCGGCGCGGCGCCGGCTTAACGTAATGGGATGGTCGCCCCACCCGAAACGGCATCAGAAGTGCCAAAGTGTGGCGAATGGAAATTCCCACTGACCGAGCGAGGCGAGCGAGATGAAGATTACGACGATTGGCATTGATCTGGCAAAGAACGTGTTCCAGGTGCATGGCGTGGATGATCGCGGCAAAACGGTGCTGAGAAAGCAGCTGAAGCGAGACCAGATGGCCCCGTTCTTT
>JBBIIR010000427.1:0-1950 GCA_037446455.1 Hydrogenophilales bacterium
GCGCACCTCCAGCTTGACCGGAGTGCCGTCGGCCTGCAGCGGGCGGAAGCGCAGCGCCTCGTTGGGCAGCTTCAGGGCGTCCTGGCGCTCCTCGGTGAGGATGCGGGCGCTGGCGGTCATGCCGGGCAACAGCTTGAGCTCGGGGTTGTCGACGCGCGCCATGACGCTGTAGGTGACGACGTTGTTGCTGGTGACGGGGGACTTGCGGATCTGCGTGACTTGGCCGGAGAAGCGCTCGCCGGGGAAGGCGTCCACCGTGAAGCGCAGCTTCTGGCCGGTGGCGACGCGGCCCACGTCGGCCTCGTCCACCGCCACGTTCACCTCCATCCGGCGCAGGTCGCGGGCGATGGTGAACAGCACCGGCGCCTGGAAGGAGGCGGCGACGGTCTGGCCGACGTCGATGTTGCGGCTGATGACGACGCCGTCCACCGGCGAGCGGATGATGGTGCGGCCCAGGTCGAGGCGCGCCTGTTGCAGGCCGGCCTGGCGCTGCGCCACCTGGGCGCGGGCGCTGCCCACCTGCGCCTGGGCCACCGCCAGGTCGGCGCGGACCAGGTTCAGTTGTTCCCGCGCGGTGTCCAGCGCGGCCTGCGCGCCATCCAGCTCGGCGGCGGAAATGAAGTTTTGCTTCACCAGCGCGCGCTTGCGTTCCAGGTTGCGCTCGGCGTCGGCCAGGGCGATCTGTGCCTTGCCGACCTCGGCCTGGCGCACCACCAGGTTGCCGCGCGCCACTTCCGCCGCGCTTTCCGCCGCGCTCAGGTCGGCCTCGGCCTGGGCCACGCGGGATGCGAAGGTGTCCGGGTCGAGGCGGGCGATGATCTGGTCCTTCTTCACCTCGCTGTTGAAATCGACGCGGATGTCCTGGATCTGCCCGGAGATTTGCGAACCCACCTGCACGGTGACCAGGGCGGACAGGGTGCCGCTGGCGGAGACGGCGGCGGAGAGCGCTCCGCGCTCGAGCTTGGCGAGGCGGTAGCGGGGCCCGCTTTCGTTCGGTTGCCAGGACTGCCAGGCATAGAGCAGGGCCGCGGCGGCGAGCAGCGGAAGAAGGGACAGCAACCAGGCGCGGCGGCGGGACATGGGGGCGGGCAAGGGTCAGGCCAGGGGGGGACCCCGGAACAAGCGGGCGAGTTCCGCGCCGGGCTCGGCGGCGCGCATGAAGGCCTCGCCGACCAGGAAGGTATCCACCCGGTTTTCGCGCATCAGGGCCACGTCCGCCGGCGTCAGGATGCCGCTCTCGGTGACCGGGATGCGCTCGCCCGCGGCGCGGATGCGCGGCAGCAGGTCCAGGGTGGTGGAGAGCCGGGTCTCGAAGGTGCGCAGGTTGCGGTTGTTGACGCCCATGAGCGGGGTGCGGAGTTGCAGGGCGGCTTCCAGTTCCTCGCCGTCATGGCTTTCCACCAGCACCGCCATGCCCAGTGCCAGGGCCAGGTCTTCCAGTTCCCGCATCTGCGCCAGGCTCAGGGCGGCGACGATGAGCAGGATGCAGTCGGCGCCCATGGCGCGGGCCTCGTAGACCTGGTAGGGGTCGATCATGAAGTCCTTGCGCAGCACCGGCAGGTCGCAGGCGTCGCGGGCCGCCTTCAGATAGTCGGGGGCGCCCTGGAAGTAGTCGCGGTCGGTGAGCACCGACAGGCAGGCGGCGCCCGCGGCGGCGTAGCTCGCGGCGATCTCGGCGGGGCGGAAGTCGGGCCGGATCACCCCCTTGCTGGGGCTGGCCTTTTTGATCTCGGCGATCACGGCCGGCTCGCCGGCGGCGATCTTCGCGCGCAGGGCGCCGACGAAATCGCGCGCCGGCGGCATCCATTCGGCGGCTTCGCGCAGGGCTTCCAGGGGTTCCGCCTTGCGGGCGGCGGCGATTTCGTCGCGCTTCGTGGCGAGGATCTTGGCGAGGATGTCGGACATGATGGGTGGCGGGTGGCGGGTGGCTCAGGTTTCCTCGATGCGGAC
>JBBIIR010000428.1:0-1935 GCA_037446455.1 Hydrogenophilales bacterium
CGCAGAACGAGGCATCGAGACGGGCGAGATCGACACAGACGACTTGCGCGCGGATGCCGCGCGCGAGGATCTGCCGGGCGACCTCGGCGCGGGCCATGCCCCAGAGCGGAAACACGGCGACGATGCCGGCGCGCGCGCAGCGCGGCTCGATCCAGTCGCGGTGGGCGGCGAGATCGATGTCGCCGAACACCATGTGCGTGTGACCCGCCGCGCGCAGTTCGCCCAGCGCCGCCGCGAAGACGGCGGCATAGTCGCCGTCCGCCGCCGCCCCCGCCATCCCCGCGGGCCGCCAGACGCCGCCGGCGCGGGCCACCTGCGCCGCGAACAGGTCCTCCGGCAGCGCGTGCAGCCGCCGCGCCGGGTCGGCTTCGATCTTGGTGTGGAAAGTGCGCACGTCGAGTCCCGCCGCGCGCGCCAGGACGAGCGCGAGCGTGCAGTCCTTGCCGCCGCTCCAGCTGATCGCGGCTTTCACCACTCCACCCCTGGCATTGCCGGTACGCCGGCCCGGAAGGCATGTTTCACCAGCGTCATGTCGGTCATGGGGTCGGCGGCGGCGACGAGCAAAGCCGGGCAATCGCGGGTCACAGATCGATCCCTGGTTGTGCAGCCACCCCGGCGCGGAAGGCGTGCTTGACATCGGCGATCTCGCTCACCGTGTCGGCCGCGTCGATCAGGGCCTGCGGTGCTCCACGCCCGGTGACGACGACGTGTTGCATGACCGGACGCGCAAGCAGGACGGGCAGCACCTCGGCCAGATCGAGATAGCTGTACTTGAACAGATAGGTCATCTCATCGAGCACGACGAGACCGATAGCGGGGTCGGCCAGCGCCTGCCGCGCCTTGTCCCAGCCGACGCGGGCGGCGGCGATGTCTCGGGTGCGATCCTGGGTTTCCCAAGTGAACCCCTCACCGCATTCTTCCCAGCGGACACGGGGATCGCGCAGGAAGTAGGCCTGCTCGCCGGTGCCTCCGCTGGCCTTGATGAACTGGAACACGGCCACGCGCATGCCGTGGCCCAGCGCCCGCGCCGCCATGCCGAAGGCGGAACTGGACTTGCCCTTGCCGTTGCCGGTGAGCACCAGCAAGAGGCCGCGCGTTTGCGTGGCGCGGGCGATGGCCGCATCCACCACGGTCTTCTTGCGCGCCATGCGCGCGGCATGGCGCCCTTCGCGGTCATCGCTCACTTATGGAGCCAGGGCGAGAGCGTGCGCGGACCCTCGGCATCGGGCCGACGCGTCGCCGCCCAGGCGACATAAGCCACGGCGGCGACACCAACATACAGGGCCATGGCGCCCAGCATGCCGGGGAAATACTTCGCCAGGCGCGGCAGGAATTCGGCCAGGGTAGGCTCTGCAAAGCGGCCGCCCAGGAAATAGAAACCGCCACTGGAGAACAGCTCTGCGATAAAGGCCGATGCCACGACGGCAAGAGTCAGTCTAGGCAGCGTGGCGAAGCTGTCGCGGTGCCCGCGCGCATACCAGCGGCCGCCGAGCCAGAGGGCGCCAAAGCACGGCAGCAGCATGGCGTAGGCTGGTGTGACACAGAAGCTGGACACGCCGCCGAAGGTGATGGCGGCGTAGTCGATGGCGGCTGCCAGACCACAGAAGGCAAAAAACGGCCAGACCTGGCGGATGAAGACGCCGGCCAGGAAGAACACCGCCCAACTCGTGCCGGGCAAGTGGTGCAGCGAGGAGAAAGTGTGCGGCCGAGTCAGGACCATGGTCAGGGCAAGCAATAGCCCCAGGACGAGTTGTTGACGGGAGGTCAGTGTCGTCGGCATGGTGTTTCTCCATTAACGTGAAAGTCGCACGGCGACTTCTCGACGCTCCCCTCTCCCGCAGGCGGGAGAGGGGCTGGGGGGTGAGGCGGGGGTTTCGCGGAGCATGCTCCGCGCCCGCCGAACGGCCCCGGAATGCAGTCCGGGGCGCGCCCTGC
>JBBIIR010000429.1:0-1931 GCA_037446455.1 Hydrogenophilales bacterium
CGGGCGCCGCGCTTGATGCGGCCCGCATCCGGCTCGATCTCGCCGAGGATGAGCTTGATCAGGGTGGTCTTGCCGGCGCCGTTGGGACCGATCAGGCCCAGCTTGTCGCCGCGCAGGATGCGGGTGGAGAAGTCGCGGATGAGGGTGCGCCTCTTCAGCCCCTCCCCCTCGAGGGGGGAGGGGTTGGGGAGGGGGTGGGAATTGGTGCCATTACCTTTCCCCGTGGTTTCACCCCCATCCCTGCCCTCCCGCATCAAGGGGGAAGGAGGAACGGAATGGCTGACCCGGTCGAATTCGGCGATCAGCTTGCCGGAGCGTTCCCCCGCGTCCAGCGCGAAGCCCACCTGGCCCAGGCGTTCGCGCCGCGCGCTGCGTTCCCGGCGCAGTGCCTCCAGGCGGCGCACGCGGCCCTCGTTGCGGGTGCGGCGGGCCTCGATGCCCTTGCGGATCCAGACTTCCTCCTGCTTCCAGAACTTGTCGAACTTGCGGTTCTGCGCGGCTTCCACCTCCAGTTGCTCCGCCTTCTTGGCCTGGTAGGCGGAGAAGTTGCCCGGGTATTGGCGCAACTGGCCCCGGTCCAGCTCGACGATGCGATTCGCCACCCGGTCCAGGAAGGCGCGGTCGTGGGTGATGAACAGCAGGGCGCCGGGGAATTCGGCGAGCAGGTTCTCCAGCCACTCGATGGCGGTGAAGTCCAGGTGGTTGGTGGGCTCGTCCAGCAGCAGCAGTTCCGGCTCGCAGGCCAGGGCGCGGGCCAGGGCGACGCGTTTGCGGGTGCCGCCGGAGAGGGTGTCCACCCGCGCCTCGGCGTCCAGGCCCAGGCGGGCGATGGTTTCCTCCACCCGGCTGTTGAGGCGCCAGACGTCGCCCGCTTCCAGTTCGTGCGACAGGCGTTCCAGCTCGGCCAGGGCGGCGGGCGTGCCGTCGGCGGCGGCATGGGCGGCGGCGTGGTAGGCCGCCAGCAGGCCCCGCGCCGGACCGGCGCCCTCGGCGACCGCCTCGAACACCGTGTGGCCGGGGTTGAAGGCCGGCTCCTGGGGCACGCTGGCCAGGCGCAGGCCGGGTTTGCGCCAGACCACTCCGTCATCGGCGCTGAGTTCTCCAGAGAGGATTTTCAGCAGGCTGGACTTGCCGGCGCCGTTGCGGCCGATCAGGCCGATGCGTTCGCCCTTGTCGATGACCAGGCTGGCGCCATCGAGCAGGGGCCAGTGGCCGAAGGCCAGGCAGACGCGGTCAAGGGTGAGATAGGGCATGCGGCGGCGGCAATAGGCGGGGCCGGGGTGCCCCGGCCGCAATTGTAGGAGCGGGAGCCGGAGTTACAGCGACCCGTGCAACTGGCCCGCGAAGGTGTGCTCGTGCCGCTCCTGGCAGGCGATGCAGCGGGTGGCCATGGGGTTGGCGATGAGCCGGGCGGCGGGGATGTTGGTGCCGCAGTCCTCGCAAATGCCGAAATCGGCCGCGTCGAGACGGCCCGCCGCGTCCTCCATGGCCCGCAGGACGCGCACCTCGTGGTCCATGCGCGCGGCGGAGAGGTTGCCCAGGGTCACCGCCAGGGCTTCGTCGGCGCTGTCGCCGGAGGAGCGCCCGAGCACGGCGGCGTACTGGGTCTGGCCGCTTTCCTCCATGGCGGCCTTCAGGCCATGCAGCAACCTGGCGCGCTGTGCATCCAGGGCGGCGCGAATGGCAAGACGGTCTTTGGCGGTGAGATGGCTCATGATGGACTCGGTGGAACGGGGAGGCGTAACTTCATTATTGGCGCCGGGTCGGCCGGCTTCAAGGCCGATTCGCGGGATATTTACCCCGGTGTGCGGCCGGCAACCGATGACGCGGCACCAGATCAGGCGGTTAGAATGACTTCGGCACTTACCTGCGCTTCCCGACGCATGATACGGGTTCGAGCATGTGATACGTTACCAGTA
Source organism: Hydrogenophilales bacterium (assembly GCA_037446455.1). Taxonomy (GTDB): domain Bacteria; phylum Pseudomonadota; class Gammaproteobacteria; order Burkholderiales; family Thiobacillaceae; genus PFJX01. Next base: position 1,920 of record JBBIIR010000429.1, read on the forward strand.
CAACCATAGAGG
>JBBIIR010000430.1:0-1931 GCA_037446455.1 Hydrogenophilales bacterium
CTCCCGCGCCACGTAATCGAGTCCGCCCAGCGCATCGGCCAGCCCCAGCTCGATGCTGCGGGCGCCGCTCCAGATCAGCCCGCTGAACATGTCCGGGGTTTCCTTGAGGCGGTCGCCGCGGCCCTCGCGCACCTTGCGGATGAACTGCTCGTGCACCTCGCCCAGCATGGCGCGGGCATGCGCGAGCTGTTCGGGGTCGACCGGCGAGAACGGGTCGAGAAAGCCCTTGTTGTCGCCGGCCGCGAGCAGGCGGCGCTCGATGCCCAGCTTCTTCATGCTCTCGGTGAAGCCGAAGCCATCCATGAGCACGCCGATGGAGCCCACCAAAGAAGCCTTGTCGACGAAGATGCGGTCGGCCGCCGCCGCGATGTAGTAGCCGCCGGAGGCGCAGATGTCGTCCACCACGACGTACAGCGGAATTTTCGGGTACTTGGCGCGCAGGCGGCGGATTTCGTCGTGGACCTGGCCCGCCTGCACCGGGCTGCCGCCGGGGCTGTTGATGCGCAGCACCACGCCGCGCGTGTTGCCGTCCTCGAAAGCGCCGTTGAGCGCGGAGATGAGGCTGTCGGCGCTGGGACCGCCATCGCCGCCGATCTCGCCGTTGAGATCGATGAGGGCGGTGTGCGGGCCCGGCGATTGGAAATCGTCACCATAGCTGAGCAGCATGACCAGCAGCAGGAACAGCCAGACCAGGCCCAGCGCCTTGAAGAACATGCCCCAGCGCCGCGCCTTGCGCTGCTCGTCGAGATGGGCGAGCAGCAGGCGCTCCAGGGCGCCGCGTTCCGCATCGGATGGTTCGGCCATTCAGGATTCCTCGCAATAAACGTTGCCGTCGCGTTCGACCGCCGGCACGGCGACAAGACCCCGGCCGTCGCAGCGCCCACCCAGGCAGGCGCCGGTGGCCGGGTCATACAGCGCGCCATGCGTGGCGCGGATCAAGTATAGCCGCGCGTGGTCGAAGAACTCGCCGGGCTGCCAATCCATTTCCACGGGTACGTGGCCGCAACGCTTGAGATAGGCGCGCACCTCGCCACGCCAGCGCACGGCGAAGGCCGGCACCTCGCCCTCGCCGCGGCGCAGTTCGAAACGCACCGCGCGGCCGGCCTCGGTGAGGTCGGCGCTGGCGCAGATCAGGCGTTGTCGCGCAGCCATTCCGCCAGTTCGACGAAGCTGTGGCAGAGGGCCAAGGCGCCGTGCTCGGCCAGCCCCTCGGCGGGATGCGCGCCATAGGCGGCGGCCAGCGAGGCGATGCCGGCGTTGCGCGCCATTTCCAGATCGTGGCTGGTGTCGCCGATCATCAGGGCGCGCTCCGGCTGCACCATGAGCTCGTCCAGCAACTCCTCGATCATCGCCGGATGCGGCTTGGAGAAGGTCTCGTCGGCGGTGCGCGAGGCGTGGAAGAAAGGTCCCAGGCCGGTATGTCCGAAGGCGCGGTCGAGGCCGCGGCGCGCCTTGCCGGTGGCCACCGCCAGCAGATGGCCGCGCGCGCGCAGGTCCGCCACCAGATCGCGCGCGCCCTCGAACAGCGGGATCTCGGCATCCCGACCGAGGTAATGCCGACGGTAATGCTCGGCGAGAGGCTCATGCCGTTCCTCGGGCAGGTCCGGGAACAGGGTCAGCAGGGCCTGGCGCAGGCCCAGGCCGATGATGTGGCTGGCTTCCTCCCGGCTCGGCTCGGGCAATCCCATGTCGCGACTGGCGGCCTGGATGCAGGCGACGATCTCCCCGGCGGAATCCATCAGGGTTCCGTCCCAGTCGAAGATCAGCAGTTCGAAGCGCGCGGCGATGATCGCCTCCACTCGGAAAATCGGGATAGGGGCGGTCAGGATACCTGACCGAGCCCCTCCCACACCACCCGGCATGCGGGTCCGCACCGGGCGGTTCGAGAAGTTGAGGTCATGAGAGCCGGGGTAAGCCGAGTTTGTCGAAGT
>JBBIIR010000431.1:0-1909 GCA_037446455.1 Hydrogenophilales bacterium
CGGGCGCCTGGCTTTGTCGCGCCTCCTTGCGGGGAACGACCCCGCGGCGTCGTCGCTTCGCGCCAGACACCCGCACAGCCGCGCCTTCGGACGTGTTCAACCGAGGAATCAAGGATCATCGACGAGGCGCTGTTTCACATGGACGAGGAAGGCGAGCATCCCGCCTTCGTGGCCCTGTTGATGGGGCTACCCGGCCATCACGACCGGGCGATGACAGCCTTTTCCGACTACCCGACGCGGTGGAAGGGGGCGACGCGGCTCTACCATGCCGACACGCTTTCCTACTGGCGCAAGCGCAAGAACCTGCCGAAGATCAAGGCGGGTGTCGAACCGGCGAACATCGCGGCGCTATCGGCAGCGATCAAGACTTACTTCCAGGCCACGGATGGGCGTGCGAAGCATTGCCATGTGGAATGCTACCGGCGCGGCGATTTGGAATACTTCTTCGCCTTCCCCGAGGACTACCCGGTGAACGAGCCGGAATGGGCAGGCGACAAACCGGATCTGCAATCGCGCCATCCGCCCTGCGAGATCATTTTCGTCTGGGATGCCAAGGACGGCCGGCTCGACCTCTATCTCTCCGGCGACAGGAAGGCGGTGGAACCCTTGCAGGCAATTTTCGCCGACACCATCCTGGGCTGCGCGGAACTGCCGGAAGACCCGGCCGACAATCGCGTCTATAACCTCTTCCCGCCGCGGCGCAAGGATTTCGCTTTTACCTGGGACGCGGCGAGCGGCATCGAGTCCGTGCGGGTGGCCGCACCCGCAGGGCGCGCAAACGGCCTGGATTCGGCGATTCGCTACGGGACGCTGTTAACGTATCATCACGACGATGATGTTGCATGCCGACTCCCCGCAGGAGGTCAAAATGAACACGATGACAATTGAATTGCCGGTCGAGGGGCTACCCTCGCCGGCCGAGCTGCCGAACAACTTTTCCGACGAGGCGCGCTACCTGCTGGCGCTGAAGCTCTTCGAGCAGGGGCGCATTTCCTCCGGCAAGGCCGGGCGGCTGGCCGGCATGGGGCGCGTCGAATTCCTGCTGGCCGCGAGTCGTGACGGTGTCGCCGTCGTCGATATGACTGAGGAAGAGTTGGTGGAGGAGTTCGCCGCGTGATGCTCGACCGCGCGGTCATCAATGCCGGCCCGCTGGTGGCGCTGTCGCTGGCGGGGAAGCTCGATCTGCTGCCTGCGCTGTTCCGGGAATTCTGGATACCCGAAACGGTGTTCCGCGAAGTGGCCGTCGCCGGCCTCGGCCGCCCCGGCGCGGCGGCGCTCAGCGATACGGCATGGGCGGAGCGGATACGTCCCGCCCCGGAGCCCGATCCCCTTCTGGTCGCTGAACTCGATCCCGGCGAAGCGGCAGTCATCAGCCTGGCGCGCGCCAATATTCCGTGCATGGCGATCATCGACGAGAAGCGCGGGCGCCGCATCGCCCATCAGGTCTATGGCTTGCCGGTGAAAGGCACGGCCGGGCTGCTGGTGGAGGCCAAGCGGCGCGGCCTGCTGAACGATCCGCGCTCGACCTTGCCGGAGTTCAAGCGCGCCGGCTACTACCTGTCGGATGCCGTCATCGAGGGTGCCTGCAAGGCGGCCGAGTCGCACTGAAAGAGGCGGCGCTGGCGGGACGCTGCGAAGCCGTCCAATGACAGCCAGCCCGAAGTCCCACCCAGATTCCCACCCAAGACGACCCGGTATCGTCTCGCCACGCATAAGGCATAGAGCGAAAAGCCAGTGCTGGTGCGACTCTCAGTGAATTCGCCACACGCCTGGAGTCTTCATCCTTGATTCCTCGGTTGACCGCTATTCTGTCTTCGTAAAGCCGCATGCTTGCTGAAGTTCGTGCCTTCGATCCCGTTCACCATCTGGGTGAGCCCGCTACACGCCCGCTTTCGTGTCTGTGCGGGCG
>JBBIIR010000432.1:0-1908 GCA_037446455.1 Hydrogenophilales bacterium
GAGCCAGGCCGGGTCCAGGCGCCGGGTGGGGGCGGCGCGGCGCGGGGCGAGGGCGCGCGCGACCGCCTCGGGCGTGGCGGGGGACGCGTCCGCCTGGGTGAGATGACGCCCCGCGGCGGCGCGGCTCCCGCTCAGGTTTTCACGTTGCGTGCCGCCGCGCAGGGGCCGCGCGGCGAACACCAGGTTGCCGGCCACCAGTTGCGTGTGCGGGTTGGGCTCCGGCTCCAGCACGGTGATGCCGTTGCCGGCGGCGAGCACGCTGTTGAGCAACACCCGCACCTCGCGCGGCACGTCGTTGTGCGGCTGGATGCGGATGGCGTCGGGGCCGTCGGTGAAGAACAGGTTGTTGTAGACGGCGAGGTTGCCCTCGCCCTGCAACAGGGACTCGCCGGGGTTGTGCAGGAACAGGTTGGCGTAGACCAGGTAGCGGTCCTCGCTGCCCGCGCCGCTGGTCGGGAAATGGCCGAGCAGGACGTTGGGGCGGGCGTTCGGCTGCTTCTCGCCCGGCGCCGGCGCGGGGCCGGGCTTGGCGAAGACATTGCGGCGGATGATGGTGTCGTGGCGGGCCTCCGCCTCCGGCAGGTCTGCGGGGCGCGCCTTCTGGTGCTTGATCTGCAGGCTGTAGCCGAGGGTGTCGGAGACGTGGTTGCCTTCGATGAGGCCGGCGACGAAGGGATCGGAGCCGTCGGAGTCGCCGAAGTACATGCCGGTGCCCACCCGCTCGATGCGGTTGCCGCGCACGATCCAGCCGAAGGCCGGGCATTTGCTGGAAATACCGACGTTCTGCTGGCTGGCGGCGTGGCTGTGGATATGCAGGTTTTCCAGGGTGACGTAATGGGCGAAGCGGGCGTGGCCCTCCGCCTTGACCGCGTCCACCGGCAGGTTGCGGCCGTCCAGTTCGAGGTTGCGGATGACGACGTGGCGCACGTCCGTCAGGCTCACGGTGTTGGCGCCGGCACGGGCGACGAAGCGCGCACGCGCCCCTTGCGCCGGGCCCTCGATGACGATGGGCGCATCCGCGCGGCCTTGCAGATCGCGCAGCGGCAGGCCGCGAGGGTAGTCGCCGGCGCGCAGCAGCAGGCGATCGCCGGCGTCGAGACGGGTGAGCAGGGCGCGGTAATCCTCGGGACCGGCGTGGTAGTCCGCCGCCCAGCCGGCGCCGGCCAGACCGGCCAGCAGCAGGATCAGGGGAGCGCGGCTTGCCTGGCGCACGGTTCCCTCGCCCCCACCGCGGCCAGATCCAGGCTGTTCTCCAGGCGTTTCACCAGTTGCGCGGCGCTTTGCCGGCCCGACTCCAGCACCATGTCGGCCACCTGCATGTAGAGGGGATGGCGCAGGGCGTAGAGATCCATGAGCTTGCGCAGCGGATCGTCGGTCTGCAACAGGGGACGGTTCTTGTCGTGGCGGGTGCGCAGGTACAGTTCCTGCGGCTGGCAGCGCAGATAGACCACGGTGCCGCGCGCCTTCAGGGCGTCGCGGTTTTCCTCCAGCAGCACGGCGCCGCCGCCGGTGGCGAGGACGACGCCATCGCGCCGGCTGAGTTCGTCGATCATCGCCGCCTCGCGCTTGCGGAAGCCGGCCTCGCCCTCGATCTCGAAGATGGTGGGAATGCTCACGCCGCAGCGGGCGACGATTTCCTGGTCCGAATCGATGAACTCCAGGCCGCGCTGCCGGGCCAGCAGCTTGCCGATGGTGGTCTTGCCGGCGCCCATGAGGCCGACCAGGAAGATGTTGCAGCTCGGGATCATGGCCGGATTGTAACCGTCAGCCCGTGCGACGGCGGGCCAGCAGCCTTTCCACGGCGTCGCGCAGGCCGCCCTCGGGCAGGTGGTCCTCGAGGTCGCGGAAGGAGGCCAGGGCCGCCGGCGGCAGGTCCTGCTTTTCCGGTGGCGCGGGAAAGGACCAGTC
>JBBIIR010000433.1:0-1901 GCA_037446455.1 Hydrogenophilales bacterium
TCCCGATGCTGCGGTTTTTGTCAGCGACTCCAGCAGACCGCGCGAAGCGTCCTCCACCAGGTCGAGCACGTGATCGAAGCCCTGGCGCCCACCGTAATAGGGGTCGGGGACTTCGCGCTCGGCAAACCGGCTGCTGTAAGTCAGGAACAGGCGAATCTTGTGGCGATGCCCGGGTGGGCAAATCCTTTGCAGGTTGGCCAGATTCTCCCTATCCATGGCGAGGATGTGGTCGAACTCGAGAAAATCCCGCTCCTCCACCTGACGCGCGCGCAGGACCGAAAGGTCGAAGCCGCGCCGCAAGGCGGCCGCCTGGGCGCGCTCGTCGGGGGCCTTGCCGACATGGTAATCATGGGTACCGGCGGAATCGATGCGCACCGCCTCCTCCAGCCCGGCTTCCCGCGCCAGTTGACGAAATACGCCCTCCGCCGTGGGGGACCGGCAGATATTGCCCATGCACACGAAAAGCACGCGTGTCGCACTCATCTCATTCCACTCCGAACATCTGTTTCTTCAGCTCGTGCATCTTATCGCGCAGCTCCGCCGCCTTTTCGAATTCAAGGTTCTTCGCGGCGGCCAGCATGTCCTTCTCCAACCGCTTGATCTCGCGCGTCAGATCCTTTTCGCTCATCAGCTCGTACTTCGCCCGACCCTGGGCGGCCTGGAGTTCCTTCTGGGCGCTTTCCGCGTCGTAGACCCCGTCGATGATGTCCTTGATGCGCTTCTTCACGCCGACCGGGACGATGTCGTGCTCGGCGTTGAAGCGTCGCTGCTTGTCGCGGCGTCGCTCGGTCTCGTCGATGGCCCGGCGCATGGAATCGGTGACGGTGTCGGCGTAAAGGATGGCGGTGCCGTGCAGGTGGCGGGCGGCGCGGCCGATGGTCTGGATGAGGGAGCGCTCCGAACGCAGGAAGCCCTCCTTGTCCGCGTCCAGAATGGCGACCAGGGATACCTCTGGAATATCAAGGCCTTCCCGCAACAAGTTAATGCCGATCAGCACATCGAATACGCCCAGGCGCAGGTCGCGGATGATCTCCACCCGCTCGACGGTGTCGATGTCGGAGTGCAGGTAGCGCACCTTGATGCCGTGGTCGGCGAAGTATTCGGTGAGCTGCTCGGCCATGCGCTTGGTCAGGGTGGTGACCATGACCCGCTCGCCCTGGGCGGCGCGCAGGTTGATCTCCGACATGAGGTCGTCCACCTGGGTGCTCACCGGGCGGATGACGATTTCCGGGTCGACCAGGCCGGTGGGCCGCACCACCTGCTCCACCACCTTCTGTTGGTGTTTCACCTCGTAAGGACCGGGCGTGGCGGAGACGAACACGGTCTGGCGCATGACCCGCTCGAACTCGTCGAAGCGCAGGGGCCGGTTGTCCAGGGCGCTGGGCAGGCGAAAGCCATAGTCCACCAGGTTTTCCTTGCGCGCCCGGTCGCCCTTGAACATGCCGCCCACCTGGGGCACGGTGACGTGGGATTCGTCGATGAACATCAGCGCGTTGGGCGGCAGGTAGTCGATGAGGGTGGGCGGCGGCTCGCCCGGATTGCGCCCGGACAGGTGCCGGGAATAGTTCTCGATGCCCTTGCAGAAGCCCAGTTCGGCCAGCATCTCCAGGTCGAAGCGGGTGCGCTGCTCGATACGCTGGGCCTCCACCAGCTTGTTGTGCTGATGGAAATACTCCAGGCGCTCGGCCAGTTCGATCTTGATGTTCTCCACCGCGTTCAGCACCACGTCCCGCGGCGTCACGTAATGGCTGGAGGGATACACCGTGTAGCGGGTGGCCTTGTGCAGCACCTGGCCGGTGAGCGGGTCGAACACGGCCAGGCTTTCCACCTCGTCGTCGAACAGGGACACCCGGATCGCCGTCTCGGCGCTTTCCGCCGGGAAGATGTCGATGACGTCGCCC
>JBBIIR010000434.1:0-1892 GCA_037446455.1 Hydrogenophilales bacterium
ATCAACCCGCTGCGCCTGGAGTGGCTCGACCGCCTCTGCGGCGGCATCCAGGGCAAACGCGTGGTGGATGTGGGCTGCGGCGGCGGCATCCTCGCCGAAAGCATGGCCGCGCGCGGCGCCCGCGTCACCGGCATCGACCTCTCGGAGAAAGCCCTGCGCGTGGCCAAGCTGCACCAGCTCGAATCGGGCGTCGAGGTCGATTACCGCCTCGTCGCCGCCGAGGCGCTGGCCGAGCAGGAGCCCGAACAGTTCGACGTGGTCACCTGCATGGAAATGCTCGAGCACGTGCCCGATCCCGCCTCCACCATGGCCGCCTGCGCGCGCCTGGCCAAGCCGGACGGCTGGGTGTTCTTCTCCACCCTGAACCGCAATCCCAAGAGCTACCTGTTCGCCATCGTCGGCGCCGAATACATCCTCAACCTGCTGCCCAAGGGCACGCACGACTGGGGCAAGTTCATCAAGCCGCACGAACTCGCCGCCCATGCCCGCGCGGCCGGCCTGGAGCCGGTGGAACTGATGGGCATGACCTACAACCCCATCAGCAAGGCCTACAAGCTGGAGCGGGACACCGACGTCAACTATTTGATGGCCTGCCGACGTGCCTGAAGTCCGCACGCTGTTGTTCGACCTGGACGGCACCCTGGTCGACACCGCTCCGGACCTCGGCCACTGCCTCAACGCACTGCGCCGCCGACGCGGCCTGCCGGATCTGGCCGAGGCCGACTACCGCCCGCAGGCCTCGCACGGCGCCCAGGGCCTGCTGCGCCTGGGCTTTGGCCTCGCCGAGGGCGATCCCGCCTTCGCCGCGCTGCGCCGGGAATTCCTCGATATTTATGAGACCTGTCTCACCGCGAACTCCCCGGTCTTCCCCGGCATGACCGAAGTGCTGGAGGCGTTGGAGGACAGGGGGCGCCAATGGGGCGTGGTCACCAACAAGCCGGTCCGTTACACCGAACCGCTGCTTGCCCACCTCGGCCTGCTGGCGCGCGCCGCCTGCGTGGTGTGCGGCGATACGCTGGCCTTCAACAAGCCGCATCCCGCCCCCATGCTGCATGCCTGCGCCCTCGCCGACAGCGCCCCGGAGCGCTGTCTGTACGTGGGCGACGCGGAGCGCGACATCATCGCCGCCCGCGCCGCCGGCATGCCCGCCCTGGTCGCCCTGTACGGCTATCTCGGCCCCGAGGATCGCCCCGCCGAATGGGGCGCCATCGGCCAGATCGAATCACCGGACGGACTACTGGACTGGATCGATACCCGAAGGACGCAGGTTTGACGCGGCCCGGCGCGGCGCGTAGATTGTCCTCGCCGCCGTCTTGAACTTTTCGCGAGCGACGGCATCTGTGTATCACCCATCCGGGGCCGACTTGGTTTCGACGGGGGTCGCGAAGCAGACAAGTGCATACCGAGGACCAGTCACCTCGTAAATCCATCTGGAATCAAGTAATCGCCAACGACGATACTTACGCTCTGGCCGCTTGACGGTCAGACTCCACACCGGTTGGTCCATGGGCCGGGCTGGGAAACCAGCGGTGGAGTCATTTACATGGACTCGCGCTGAGCCGGGCCGCTTGACCCAGCGTTAAACCAAGGTGGCTCGCCTGAAACCAGCCTGTCCGATCGGCGGGTTTTGGGTCAAAACCAAATGAACGGACTAAGTATGTAGAACTTGCTGTAGAGGACTTTCGGACGCGGGTTCGATTCCCGCCGGCTCCACCATTAATACCCCCGGTAGCATCCAACGCCGTCCAAGTGACGGCGTTTTTCTTGTGCGCCCGGCACGGGCGCACTCTTGGAGGTGAAAGTCCTCCCGTAAGTTGATCACAGCGAACGAAGCGAAGCGCAACTGCATGAGGGTGACCGAGTGTGGAGAGGAAGCGTAGAGCGAAACTGCG
>JBBIIR010000435.1:0-1891 GCA_037446455.1 Hydrogenophilales bacterium
CATCATGGCCGCCTTCCGCGCCAAGCCCATTTCTGCCAAGCTGGTGCACACCGGGCAGCACTACGACCCGTCGATGAGCGACAGCTTTTTCGAGCAGCTCGGTATTCCCCGCCCGGACGTCAATCTGGAAGTCGGCTCCGCCAGCCACGCCGTGCAGACCGCCGACATCATGCGCGCCTTCGAGCCGGTGCTGGACGCGGAAAAGCCCAAGGCGGTGCTGGTGGTGGGCGACGTCAACTCCACCATCGCCTGCGCCCTGGTGGCGGCGAAGAAAGGTGTCCGGGTGATCCACGTGGAGGCAGGCCTGCGCAGCTACGACCGCGCCATGCCCGAGGAAATCAACCGGGTGCTCACCGACCAGATCTCCGACCTGCTGTTCACCACCGAGCGCGCCGCCCTCGACAACCTGAAGCGGGAAGGCATCGCCCCGGAGCGCGTGCATTTCGCCGGCAACGTCATGATCGACACCCTGCTCGGCCATCTCGACCGCGCCGTGCCCGCGGAGGTGACGCTGGCCGGCAAGCCGGCGCGGAGCTACGCCGTGGTCACCCTGCATCGTCCGTCCAACGTCGACAATGCGGACACCCTGCGCGGCCTGCTGGAAACCCTGGACGAGGTGGCCCGCCATCTGGACGTGGTCTTCCCCATCCATCCGCGCACCCGCGCCGCCGCCGAACGTCATGGTCTGGGCGGCCTGCTGGAGCGTCCCGGCATGCGCCTGCTGCCGCCGCAGGGCTACCTGCAGATGCTGGGCCTGACGCGCGAGGCGACCCTGGTGCTCACCGACTCCGGCGGCCTGCAGGAGGAAACCACCGCGCTGGGCGTGCCCTGCATCACCGTGCGCGAGAACACCGAGCGGCCCATCACCATGACGGACGGCACCAATACCCTCACCGGACCGGCGCCGGACAAGATCCTGGCCTGTTTCGCCGATATCCTGGCGACGGGCGGCAAACGCGGGCGCGTGCCGGAATTCTGGGACGGGCGCGCGGCCGAACGCATCGCCGATTTCCTGCGTCCCTGGCTGGACGCGCTGCCGGCGCGGACCTGACCGTTCATGGCCGATCAGCCGTCCTTGTCCATGAAAGCGCCTGCCGGCCATGAACGGGTTCCCTCACCCCCATCCCCCGCTCCGCGCCCCACGGCTGGCGATGCATCGCCAGCCGGCTGCGAGGGCGGAATGCTGTGCATTCCGAATTCCCCTCTCGCCCCGCCTGCGGGAGAGGGGGGCTTCGAGAGTCGCCGAGGCGACTTTACCGTGAAAGCATGCGCGGCGTGGACATCACCAATGTGATGAGCGTCGACGTGGAAGATTACTTCCAGGTCGGCGCCTTCGAGCACACCATCCACCGCGACCACTGGGAACGCTGGCCCTGCCGCGTCGAAGCCAACATCGAGCGCATCCTGCTGCTGTTCGAGCGGCACCAGCTGCGCGCCACCTTCTTCACCCTGGGCTGGATCGCCGAACGCTATCCCGGCGTGGTCCGTTCCGTGGTCGATGCCGGCCACGAACTGGCCAGCCACGGCTATGGCCACCAGCGCGCGGTGGCTTTGTCGCGGCTCGAGTTCCGCCAGGACGTGACGCGCGCCAAACACCTGCTGGAGGATCTCGGCGGCGTCGGCGTGGCCGGCTACCGCGCGCCCAGTTTCTCCATCGGCCAGCGCAACCTGTGGGCGCTGGACGTCCTCGCGGAAGCCGGCCACCGCTACAGTTCCAGCATCTACCCGGTCGCCCACGACCATTACGGCATGCCCGGCGCGCCACGCTTTCCCTACCGTCCGGAGCAGTGCCCGGCGCTGCTGGAAGTGCCGCCCACCACCGTCGACTGGCGCGGCCGCAACCTGCCCGCCGCCGGCGGCGGCTTCTTCCGCCTGTTGCCGTATGCCGCCT
>JBBIIR010000436.1:0-1878 GCA_037446455.1 Hydrogenophilales bacterium
TCAACGTCAGCCTCGATTCGCTGCGCGCCGAGGGCGTGGAAAAGATCAACGGCCGGCCGGTGCTGGACAAGATCCTCGCCGGCCTGGAAGCCGGCCACGCGGCGGGCTTCAATCCCATCAAGGTCAACATGGTGGCGATGCGGGAGAACGCCGACGAGATCGACGACATCGTCGCCTACTGCATGGACAAGGGCTTCGTGCTGCGCCTCATCGAAGTCATGCCCATGGGCGACACCGCCCGCAAGATGGGCTACGTCGACCTGCAACCGGTGAAGGCGCAACTCAAGCAACGCTTCGGCCTGGTCGACACGGTCATGCCCGGCGGCGGCCCGGCCCGCTACCTGGGCACCCCGGACGGACGCTTCACGGTGGGCTTCATCACCCCCATCTCGCAGCACTTCTGCGAGACCTGCAACCGGGTGCGACTGACCGTCGACGGCGTGCTGCATCTCTGCCTGGGCCAGGAGGAGCGCATGGACTTCCGCGCCCTCATGCGCGCCGGCGCCAGCGATCAGGAGATCGTCGAAGCCATCCGCCTGGCCATCGACCTCAAGCCGGAACGCCACGAATTCATCGAAGCGCCGCAGAAGCTGGTTCGCTTCATGAACATGACCGGCGGCTGAAGTCCGGGCGGCCACTCCCAAGCTTGCAGGCGAGGGCGCCTGACCGCTCTCAGCCGCCCAGCTTTTTGCCGCGCACCGCCGGCAATCTCGCGAGCCGCCAATTCAGGCGCGCCCAACACCAGAAATCCCCCAAGGAACCCACCGCGGCGCCCGCTTCCATGTCGAGGAAGCGCGCCGCCCGCAACAAGGCCGGCAAGGGATCGGCGGTGTCGAGGGGCGCGGCCAGGGTCTGCTTGGACAGCTTGTCGCCCGCCGCGTCCAGCACCACCGGCAGGTGCATGTACATCGGGGTGGGATAGCCCAGCGCCCGCTGCAACACGATCTGGCGGGGCGTCGAGGCGAGCAGGTCGGCGCCGCGCACCACGTGGGTGATGCCCTGCTCGGCGTCGTCCACCGCCACCGCCAGTTGGTAGGTGAACACCCCGTCGGCCCGCTTCAGCACGAAATCGCCGCATTCCCGGGCGATGTCGCAGGCCACCCGGCCGAGCAGGCGGTCGTCGAAGGCCACCCGCGTCTCGGGCGCCCGCAAGCGCCAGGCCGCTTCCCGCGCCGGGTCGCCCCGCCAGCCGAGCTCCCGGCAGGTGCCGGGATAGACCGGCCCGTCGACGCCGCGCCGCGCCACTTCGGCGATCTCCTTGCGGCTGCAATGGCAGCCATAGACCAGACCCATTGCGTCCAGCCGGTCCAGCGCCGCCTGATAGGCCGCGCCCCGGCCGCCCTGGTAGGCCACCGGCCCGTCCCACTCGAACCCGAAGGTTTCCAGGCCGCGCAGGATCGCATCCGTGGCGCCGGCCACCACCCGCGGCGGGTCGACGTCCTCGATGCGCAGCAGCCACGCGCCGGCCTGGGCGCGGGCATCCAGGTAACTGCCCAGGGCCGCCACCAAAGAGCCGAAATGCAGCGGCCCCGAGGGTGTGGGGGCGAAGCGGCCGCGATAGGGGGATGGATGCATGGCGTGAGGATACCTCCTCACGCGGGGGGGCAATTCTTCCGGATACCTGATCGGTGGGTGGGTGGATTTAGGCCTGAGCGGCTGTCCGCCCTCCCTATAACGGCTGCATCCGCCTCGTTGCCGACAGTCGCGTGGCCTTCCTGATCGGACCGCTCTGGCCGACAGCGGGCGTAGTTCCTCGGGAAGGCGAAGGTCGGCAGTACGTTCATCCTTGATTCCTCGGTTGAACACGTCCGAAGGCGCGGCTGTGCGGGGGTCTGGCGCGAAGCGACGACGCCGCGGGGTCGTTCCCCGCAAGGAGGC
>JBBIIR010000437.1:0-1874 GCA_037446455.1 Hydrogenophilales bacterium
CGCCCTGGCCCAGGCCAATCTGCCCGGCATGGCCAACGCCTCGGTGGGCGGCAACGGCGACGGCGTCATCCGCGACACCCCGTTGGCGCGGGAAAGCCTGCTGGTCTGGGTGCACCTGTCGCGCGCCAACCTGATTTCCGGCAATTACCAGGCCAGCGGCGGCCAGCCCGACCCCCGCGGCGAGTGGCCGCGCAACCCCTACGGCGCCGCCCTGCACATGCAGTACGACGCGCTGTTCGCCGGTTCCGGCGGCGCGCCCCGCCTCAATCTGAAGACCGGCAACCGGGTCCCGGCGCGCATCCTGGCCGAGATCGACCGCAAGATCGACGACGGCCGCGCCAATTCCGGCCAGTTCCGCTTCAGCGCGCATGACGGCGGCGGCGGCGCGCCCATCGAGGCGCGCTGCTACGATGCCCGCAGCGGTCTCTGGGGCGCGGCCGAGAACGAGGCGAATTGCGGCGCCAGCATGCTGTTCTGACCCCGCCTAGGAACCGAGCTTCAGTTCCGCCGCCGCCAGGGCCTCGGCCGTGCCGCGCAGCAGGAGGATGTCGCCGGCCTGCATGAGGGTTGCGGCGTCGTGTTCGATGCGACCGCTGCCGGGACGGCGCAGACTGACCAGGGTGACGCGCAGATCCTCCAGACGCAACTCGCTTAGCGGCCGGCCCACCGCGCCGTGGCGCGCGGACAGCGGCAGGGAGATGAGGCGCTCGCCGCCCTCGCTTTCCTCGTCGTCGGTGAGGCCGCGGAAATAACCGCGCATGGCGCCGTAGCGCGCTTCCCGCGTCTGGCGGATGCGCTTGAGTACCCGCGCCAGGGGTACGCCGACCATGAGCATGGTCTGCGTGCCCAGCATGAGGGCGCCCTCCATCACCTCCGGCACCACCTCGCTGGCGCCGGCGTCGCGCAGGCGGTCGATGTCGTTGTCATCCACGGTGCGCACGATGACCGGCGCGTCCGGCTTCAGGCGGTGCACGCTCGCCAGGATCTTGAGGGCGGCGGCGGTGCTGGCGAAGCTCACCACCACCGCGCGCGCGCGGTGCACGCCGGCCGCCATCAGCACCTCGTCGCGGGTCGAATCGCCGAATACCACCGCGTCGCCCGCCCGCGAGGCGGCCTGCACCCGGCGCGGATCGTGATCGAGGGCGATGAAGGGGATGCGCTCCGATTCCAGCAGCCGCGCCAGGCTCTGGCCGCTGCGCCCATAGCCGCAGAGGATGACGTGCCGCTGGATGCCGAAGGCGCGCGCGGCGATCTCGTGCACACCGCGTGCCTGTTCCATCCAGGCGCCGCCCTCGATCAGGCGCGCGGCGCGCATGCCGGCCATGAACAACAGGGGCGAAGCCAGCATGGACAGGACCATGGCGGCCAGCACCGTCTGATACTCCTCAGCGGACAGCAAATGGTTCGCCAGGGCCAGGGCCAGCAGGACGAAACCGAACTCGCCGGCCTGGGCGAGGCCGGCGCCAACCCGCATCACCACCGCCCAGGCCTGGGTAAACAGGCCCGCCAGCAGGGCGATGACCAGAAACTTGCCGAGCACCAGGACGACGAGGATGCCCAACACCTCGGACCAGCGCGTCGCCACCACGCCGAGGTCGAGCATCAGGCCCACGGAAACGAAGAACAGCCCCATCAAGACATCGCGGAATGGCCGGATGTCGGCCTCCACCTGATAACGGTATTCGGTTTCGGCGATCAGCACGCCGGCCAGGAAGGCGCCGAGGGCCATGGACAGGCCGGCCCGGTCGGTGAGGTAGGCGAGACCCAGGGTCACCAGCAGCACGTTGAGCATGAACAGCTCCTCGGACTTGGCGCGGGCGACGAGATGGAACCAGGGCCGCATCAGCTTCTGTCCCACCACCAGGATCAGCACC
>JBBIIR010000438.1:0-1863 GCA_037446455.1 Hydrogenophilales bacterium
GAGGGAAACGGGCATGACTTTCATGCTTCGGGGCGTCTTCTCAAAGTCATGTCCGTTAGTTAAATACCGGACACCCCCAGGAAGGCGGTCGCTTCCGCCCGCGCGCGGCTGCGCCGCATCGGCGGCAGGGCCTGCCAGATGCGGCGGCCGTAGGGTTTCTCGACCAGGCGCGGGTCGCAGATCATGAGCACGCCGTGGTCGGTTTCGCGGCGGATGAGGCGGCCGGCGCCCTGCTTCAGGCTGATGACGGCGTGCGGCAACTGGTAGTCGAAGAACGGGTTGCGGCCGGCGCGCTTGAGCGCGTCGACGCGCGCGGCGAGGACCGGGTCGTCCGGCGGCTGGAAAGGCAGGCGGTCGATGACCACCAGGGAGAGCGCCTCGCCGGCGACGTCGACGCCCTCCCAGAAGCTCTGGCTGCCGAGCAGGACGGCATTGCCGAGGGCGCGGAATTCGTCGAGCAGTTCGCTGCGGCTTTTCTCGCCCTGCAACAACAAGGGATAACTCGCGCCTTGCGCCGCCATGCGCGCGGCCAGCAGGCGATAGGCCTCGTTCATCGCGCGCAGCGAGGTGAACAGCAGGAAGGCGCGGCCGCCGCTGGCGGCGAGCAGCGGCCAGGCGGCTTCCACCACCGCCTCGGTATAGCCGGGGCTGTTGGGGTCGGGCATGCCCTCGGGGACGTAGAGCATGGCCTGGTTGGGATAGTCGAAGGGACTGTCCCAGACGGCGGTGGCGGTGGGCTCCTCCAGACCGGAGAGGCCGATCTCGTGCAGGTAGTGGGAGAAATCGCCGCGCACCGAGAGGGTGGCCGAGGTGAAGATCCAGGCGCGCGGGTCGTCCTCGATCTGCCGCGCGAACAGTTCGCCGGCGTTCAGCGGCGTGGCGTGGAACAGCACGGAATGGGCGGCCGCCTCCAGCCAGCGCACGATGCCGCGCGCCTCGGCGCCGGCCTGCGGGCTCAGCCAGCGCTCCAGGCGGTCGGCCGCCTCGCGGCAGCGCGCATGCAGGCGGCCGAGTTCCTCGGAGCGCGCGGCCTGGCTTTCCAGCAGGGCGTCGAGTTTGGCCAGGCGCGCGGTCATGACTTCGACGGCGGCGAGGAATTCGCGCCGCTCCAGCGCCCGCGCCGCCGGCAGGCGCAAGGGCTGCATGCCCAGTCCCAGGCGGGTCTCGCGGGCGGCGGTTTCCAGCTCCCCGGCGGCCTGCGGCAGGTCGGGAAAATCCGCCGCCGCCACCGCCGCCTCGGCGCGGAGGTCGCGGCAGAGGTCGACCAGCATGCCGGTGGTGACGGTCTCGCCGAAGAACAGGCTGGCGGTCTCCGGCAACTGGTGCGCCTCGTCGAAGATGATGGCGTTGCAGGCCGGCAGCAGTTCGCCGGCGCCCTCGTCCTTCAGCCAGACGTCGGCGAAGAACAGGTGGTGGTTGACCACCACCAGGTCGGCCTCCAGCGCCTTCTTGCGCGCCTTCAGCACGAAGCAGGCCTTGTGCCGCGGACAGTCGCCGCCCAGGCAGTTGTCGCGCGTGGAGGTGGCGCGCGACCAGGCCGGCGAGTCTTCCGGCACCTCGCCGCAGGCCATGCGGTCGCCGGAGTCGGTGAGCGCGGCGAAGCGGGCGATGGCGCGCAGGTGCAGGGCCTCCTCGCGGCTGCCCAGGCGCGCGTCGGCCAGGTTGCGCTCGAGGTGATAGGGACAGACGTAGTTGGCCCGCCCTTTCAGCAGCGCAACGGTCACGGGCCGCGCCAGGGCCTCGCGCACGGCGGGGATGTCGCGGTGGAAGAGCTGATCCTGCAGCGTCTTGGTGCCGGTGGAGAGGATGACCTTGCCGCCGAACAGCATGGCCGGCACCAGGTAGGCCAGGGTCTTGCCGGTG
>JBBIIR010000439.1:0-1860 GCA_037446455.1 Hydrogenophilales bacterium
GATAGGCGGAAAGGCCGTCGCACTCGTAGGGGCGCAGCGCCTCCGCCTCCAGCAGCAGGGCGTGGGCGGGCAGCGCGGCGGAGAGTTCAGAGAGAAAGGCAGGCTGCATGCCGGGGATTATGCCGGTCGGAACCGCCGGGGGAAGCTTTCTCCGAGAAGCGCCGCACCACCGTGGCCAGGGCGGCCTCGTCCCCCACGTTGCCGGGGAAGATGACCACCGGCAGCTCCGGGAAGCGCGGATGGTCCACCGGGCAGCGCAGCACCGAGCAGCCGGCCAGCACCTGGCCCAGCACCCGCGCGGTTTTCAGGGCGAGGCCGTCGGAGAGGACGTCGTTGGAGGTGATGCCGCCCTTGCTGACGAGGAAGCCCAGGGTCGACGGCAGCCCGCGCACGACGTCCATGAGGAAGGTGGAGACGGCCTCGCCGAAGGCCAGGCGCTCGGCCTGGTCGGGAAACCGGCGTTCCACGCGGCTGGTGAACACCACCGGGGTGAGGCCGGCGGCATGCGCCGCGGTGCTCCGCTCCAGGATTTCCGCGAGCAGTCGATCCCGCTCGGGCTGTATGCGGTCCACATCGACTTCCACGGCGACCACGCCGGGTTCGGCGAGCAGGCGTTCCAGTTGCGCCGTGGTCTTCTTCACGTGGGAGCCGACGATGACCGCGCCGGGCCGGCCTTCCCGCGTGTAGGCGCGCATCGCCTCCGCCGCCACCGGCTGCGGCGGCAGCCCGGCCAGGGCGGTGAGCAGGCTGGCGGCGGAGCGGAACAGAAAGCGCTTGCCCTGGCCGGCGGCCGCCTCGACCTGGGCGGCGAAACGGTTGAGGTCCGCCTGGGTTTCCGCGTCCACCACGCAGCAGCGGTTGCCGGTCAATCCGAGCAATCGTGACGTGACGTCGCCACGCACCTCGTGCAACAGGAAGCGCTCCACCTCGCCCGCCCGGATGCGGCCGCGGGTCTTCTCCTCCACGTAGTCCGGCAGGAAGCTGTGGCGGTAGCCGAACACGGAATCCCGCGCGAACTCGGTTTCGTGCACCGGCGTCGGCACGCCGTCCACCAGCAGGTAGTGCACGCTTTCCCGGGTGTAGCGGCCGCCCTCGAAGAAGGCGGGCACCAGGAAGTGGGCATCGAAAGGCCCCAGCCTGTCGGCGATGACGTCGGTCTCCACCGGGTAATGGCCGCGCAGGGTGGAATCGGAACGGCTCACCAGGATGGGCTGGATCACCCGGCCGCCCGCCGCCAGTTCCGCCAGGGCCAGTTTCAGGTTGTCGCAGACCTCGCCGGTGACGGCGGCGGCGCGCGCCGCGTCCATGCCGCGGGTATTGGTGAGCACGAAGAACAGGGGCGCGTCGTCCAGCAGCGCCTGACGCAGGGTGGCCGCATCCCAGCGGGTCAGCAGCAGGCAGGAGTGGACGGTCTGGGAGCCGGTGGGGTCGTCGTCGAGGACGATGATCTTGGTGGTGGGCATGGCTTTAGTGCCTCGCGGTTCGTTACTTCAAACCTGAACGAAATCAATCAACGTATAGCCATTTCAGTCGACTCGAAGGCATCGAGAGACCTTCCCTCTCCCGCGCTGCCGCGCACCCCTCCCCCGCAGGCGGGGGAGGGGCTGGGGGAGAGGGGATTCCCCCGGTGCCCGGTGCCGGCTCAAAGAAAGCCTTGAGCCCGCTCCGCCATCGCCTCGGCGGTGATGCCGTTGAAGGCCATGATCTCGCCGGCGCTGGCGGTGGTTTCGCCGCGCTGCCAGGCGAACACCTCGCGGCGGGCGGCACGGGCGCGCAGCATCACCGGTTCCAGGGGGCCGGAGGGACCGCCGGTGACAGCGATCAGCACGTCGCCGTCGAACAGGGCGTTGAAGTCGGCGA
>JBBIIR010000440.1:0-1828 GCA_037446455.1 Hydrogenophilales bacterium
GTTCGCGAATACAGTGGACAGGTGCATGTGGTGAGCCTTATGGGGCGGAAACTGGGTGTCATGGCGTATGTGCGCCGATAAAACGGGGTCCGCCGATAAAACGGGGTCGCGCCGCGCGGGAAAAACGGGGTCGGACACGATTGAACAGCAATCCTTGTGCGGGCGCCATCTTGGCTCCAGGCGACCGAACTCACGGCGGCATCCGATCGTATTCACCTCCCCGGTCTATGATGCTGCCGTCATGACCTGAACCCGCTATGTGATTGCGTTGTACCGATGCGCGAAGGTTTCCCCCGCTCATGAACCCTCTCCTAACCGCCCTCGACCCCGCCCGCTGCGCGGTGGTGGAAGCCTGCGCCGGCAGCGGCAAGACCTGGCTGCTGGTGTCGCGCATGCTGCGCCTGCTGCTGGCGGGGGCGGAGCCGTCGGAGTTGCTGGCCATCACCTTCACGCGCAAGGCGGCGGCGGAGATGCGCGAGCGGCTGGATGCCTGGCTGGAGGATCTGGCCCTGCTGCCGGCCGAGGCGGCGGTGGATTTCCTGGTCCAGCGCGGCTTGAGCGAAGCGCAGGCGCGGGCGGCGCTGCCGGCGGCGCGCGGGCTGCTGGAAAAGGTGCTGACCGCGCGGCCGGGACCGATGATCACCACCTTCCACGGCTGGTTCTTCCACCTGCTGGCACGCGCGCCCCTGGCCCTGCGCGCGCCCGGCGAGATCATCGAGGACGCCGCCCTGCTGCGCGAGGAAGCCTGGCATGCCTTCGTCGAGCGGCTCGGGCGGGAACGCGGCGGGCCGCTGGAGTCGGCCTTCGCCGCGCTGGCGGCGGAACTGCCGCTGGCCAGCCTGCGCCAGTTGCTGGACGGCCTGCTGGCGCGGCGCGCGGAGTGGTGGGCGGCGGGCCTGGGCCGTGAGGATGCGTGCGTGGCGGCGTGCGCCGACTTGGAGCGCTTGCTGGGGGTGAGCGAGGCTGAGGATGTGGCCGGCGGTTTGTATGCCGCGCCGGGTTTCGTCGCGGAATGCCGGGAATATGCGGCGCTGCTGGCGGAAAACGGCGCCCGCGGGCTGAAGACGGAGGCGGAGCGGGCGTTGGAGCTGGAAAGGGCGCTCGCGGGAATCGCGGCAGTCCCCCTCGCCCCGGCCCTCTCCCCGGCGGGGGAGAGGGAGAAGAACGAAGCGTTGGCGCGCTTGCGGACGGTCTTCCTTACGCAAACGGACACCGTCCGCGCGGCCCGAGCCGGCAGGGAACAGGAAAGACGCCTGGGCGCGGAGAACGCCGCCCGCTATCTGGAACTGCACCACCGCCTGGGCGAACAGGTGCTGCGCGCCGTCGAACGACTCGCCGAACAGCGCGGCCTGCGCCTCAACCGTCTCGGCCTGCTGGCCGGTGAAGCGTATCTGCAGGCCTACGCGGAGGCGAAGGCGGCGCGCGGCGGCCTGGATTTCGCCGACGCCGAGCTGGAGACGGCCCGCCTGCTGGACGACGACACGGCCGCCGCGGCCGTGCTGATGAAGCTGGACTGCCGCTGGAAGCACGTGCTGCTGGACGAGTTCCAGGACACCAACCCGCTGCAGTGGCGCATCCTGCGCGCCTGGCTGGAGGCCTACGGCGAGGATGGCGCGCGGCCGACGGTGTTCATGGTGGGCGACCCCAAGCAGTCGATCTACCGCTTCCGCCGCGCCGAACCGCGTCTGTTCGCGGCCGCCGCCGACTGGCTGCGCGCGCGTTACGGCGCCGCGCATTACCCGCACGACGAAACGCGCCGCTGCGCGCCGCGCGTGGTGGCCTGGGTCAACGCCCTGTTCGCGGAGCGCGCCGACTATGCCGGTTTCCG
>JBBIIR010000441.1:0-1818 GCA_037446455.1 Hydrogenophilales bacterium
AACTGGGCGCTGGCCAGCATGGGCACGAAGGCGGCGGCGAGGCCGAGCAATACGGAATGAGAACGCGCGGCGCGGGGCGCGCTGGGGATCTGCATCATGGAAGTCTCCTGAAAAATGATTGTCACAGGCGCGGTCCACGGAACCGCGGCCGCACCAACGCATTGTAGTCCCGCGCGCGCGGGGACGCTCAATGACGTAGCGCCCCAGCGGGGTGTTGGCGAGCTGTAGTCCCGCGCGCGCGGGGACGCTCAACGTCCCAGCGAACCGAACACCTTCTTCAGCAGATCCGTGCCGCGGGCCAGGGGATCCTGGCGGATGCGCTTCTCCTCGGCGGCGATCATCTTGAACAGCCCGTCCACCGCCTTGCCTTCGACGTAGGCGTCCAGGTCGGTGGCTTGCACCCCCAGCAACTTGGCGGTGGGGCCGGCCTGGCGCATCAGCGACTTGTAGGCGGAGGTGACGCCGGCCTGGTCGGTGGCGGCCTGCACGATGGGCCGGAAGCGCTCCTTCAGCTTGGCCTCGCTGCTCTTGCGGAAATACTGGGTGGCGGCGTCGTCCGGCCCCTTGAGAATGGACTTGGCGTCGGCCATGCTCATCTGCGCGATGGCATCGGAAAACAGGACGGCCGCCTCCGGCACCGCCTTCTCGGCGGCTTGGTTCATGCTGGCGACGAACTGGTCCGCGTACTTGTCCTGACCCAGGCCGCGCAGCAGCTTCTCCACCTTCTTCAACTCATCCGGCAGGGGAATCTTCACGTCCAGGTTGTTGAGGAAGCCGCCGTCCTTGCCCAGGCTGGAAATGGCCTGCCGGGCGCCCTGCGACAGGGCCTCCTTGAGCCCCTTCACCATGTCCTCGTCGCTCGGCACGGTGGCGGCGGCGCCGATGCCGGAGGTGGCGGAGGGCGAGGACTGCACCTCCTCCCACTTCTTCTTCAGGCCTTCGAGCCAGTTGGCCTGGGCGTGCGCGGGAAACAGACTACCCAGAAAGAGGCTGGCGAGCAGGGCGATGAGGGAGGTACGCATGGTGGTTCTCCTGAAATGGGCGAGCGGCGAAAAGGCGCGCCGGGGATGGCGCGGCAGCCGGCTGTAGGCTGAACCGGAATCCGCCCGTCGGCTGCGATCCACGTCACAGCAACGGTGGCGGCGCCACCCCGCCCGGCGGCCGGGCCGCGCGGACCTCGATTCTACGGCCGCGCGGACCGCTGTCGCCGCGCGGCGGTGTTCAGGACGACGCGGCGTCATCCTCCGCCAGCGGCTCGATCAGGCCCGCGTCGTCCTCCGCCACGCGGCTCACCCGGCGGTCCACGCGCCAGGCCCGCATGATTTCGGCGGGCGGCGGCGCGAGCAGGCCCGTCACCGCCTCCGGCGGCGCGGCCAGCCAGTCCCGCCAGTGCTCGCGGTCGATCAGCACCGGCATGCGGTCGTGCACCGGCGCCATGAGTTGGTTGGGACCGGTGGTGATGATGGCGCAGGTGCGCAGGATGCCGCCGTCCGGCGCCCGCCAGGACTCCCACAGCCCGCCCATGGCCAGGGGCTCACCGCACTTCAGGCTGAAGTACCAGGGCTGCTTCACCCGGCCCTCGGTGTGCCATTCGTAGAACCCGCTGGCCGGGATCAGACAGCGGCGGCGGCGGAAGGCATCGCGGAAGGAAGGCTTCTCCATCACCCCCTCGGCGCGGGCGTTGTTCAGTTTGGCGCCGATGGCCGGGTCCTTCGCCCAGTGCGGCACCAGCCCCCAGCGCAGCCGATGCAGCACGCGCTTGCCCTCGGGGGAAAGCCGGATCACCGGGATGTCGGTGCCGGGCGGGATGTTGAAGCG
>JBBIIR010000442.1:0-1802 GCA_037446455.1 Hydrogenophilales bacterium
GGAAAGCCTGCTGCTGGGCCGCCAGCATCTGGAAACGAAGCGGAAGAAGCGCAAGGCCAGGGCCGGCACGCCGGCGGCGCAGGCGGCCGGCGATCCCCTGTTCGAGGCCCTGCGCGCCAAGCGCCGGGAACTCGCGCAGGCCCAGGGCGTGCCGCCCTACGTGGTGTTCGCCGACAAGACCCTGGCCGCGATGGTCGCCGAGCGGCCGCAAAGCCTGGCGGAATTCGCCCGCCTGTCCGGGGTCGGCGAGGCCAAGCTGGAACGCTACGGCGAGGCCTTCCTGACGGTGATCCGCGCGGCGGCTTGAGCCGACACCGCCCTCAGCCGGCCGGCTTTTCCTCGCGCAACTGCAGGCGCCACATGGCGGCGTAGCGCCCATCCAGGGCGAGCAGAGCGGCGTGGTCGCCGCGCTCGACGATGCGGCCCTGCTCCAGTACCAGGATTTCGTCGGCATCCACCACCGTCGACAGGCGGTGGGCGATGACCAGGGTGGTGCGGTTCTCCGAGATGCGCGCGAGTTCCTCGCCGATGGCCTGTTCGGTGGCGCTGTCCAGCGAGGAGGTGGCCTCGTCGAACACCAGGATGGGCGGATTCTTGAGGATGGCGCGGGCGATGGCGACGCGCTGCTTCTCGCCGCCGGACAGCTTCAGGCCGCGTTCCCCGACCAGACTGTCGTAGCCCTCCGGCAGGCTGGCGACGAAGCCGTCCAGGTGGGCGGCGCGCGTGGCCTCGATGACTTCCTCGCGGCTGGCGTCGACGCGGCCGTAGGCGAGGTTGTGGTAGAGGGTGTCGTTGAACAGCACCGTGTCCTGCGGAACCATGCCGATGTGCCGGCGCAGGGAGGCCTGGGTGACCGCGCGGATGTCCTGGCCGTCGATGAGGATGCGGCCGGCCGTGACGTCGAAGAAGCGGAACAGCAGGCGCGACAGGGTCGACTTGCCGGCGCCGCTGGCGCCCACCACGGCGAGCTTGCGGCCGGCCGGGATGACGAAGTCCACCTCGGAGAGGATGGGCCGGCGCGGGTCGTAGGCGAAGCGCACGCCCTCGAAACGGACTTCACCGGCGCGCACTTCCAGGTCCGGCGCGCCGGGCGCGTCGGTGATTTCGGGGGCGCGGCGCAGCAGGCCGAACAGCTTTTCCATGTCGGTCAGGGCGTTGCGGATTTCCCGGTACACGGTGCCGAGGAAGTTGAGGGGGATGAACAGCTGGATCAGGTAGGCGTTGACCAGCACCAGGTCGCCGAGGGTCATCTCGCCATCCGCCACGCCTTGCGCGGCCAGGCCCATCATGGCGGTGACGCCGCAGGCGATGATGAAGGCCTGGCCGGCGTTGAGCCAGGCGAGCGACACCTCGCTGGTCACCGCGGCGTCCTCGGCGCGGCTCAGGTCGGCGCGCAGGCGCTCGGATTCGTAGCGCTCGTTGTTGAAGTACTTCACCGTCTCGTAGTTGAGCAGGCTGTCGACGGCGCGGGCGTTGGCGGCGGCGTCGGTCTCGTTCATGGCGCGGCGGTATTTCAGGCGCCAGTTGGTGACCAGCACGGTGAAGGCGATGTAGACCACCAGGGTCATCAGGGTGATGGCGCCGAACCAGGGGTCGTACTTGGCGAACAGCACGCCCGCGACCATGAGGATTTCCAGCAGGGTGGGGCCGATGTTGAACAGGGTGAAATTGATCAGGAAGCGGATCGAGCGGGCGCCGCGCTCGATGTCCACGGCCAGGCCGCCGGTGCGCCGTTCCAGGTGGAAGCGCAGGGATTGCGCGTGCAGGTGGCGGAAGACGTCGTCGATGACGCCGCGCATGGC
>JBBIIR010000443.1:0-1791 GCA_037446455.1 Hydrogenophilales bacterium
CCGCGGGGGGCGTCGGGTTGGCGGCGACGGCCATACCGGAGACGGCGACGGCGGTGGCGAATACCAAGATCTTGAGTTTCATGATTCATCTCCTTGTAGCGCTACGTGAAGAAAAACTTCCTGTTTTTTTATAGCACCGGGCGAGCAGAATCACGCGGCGGAAAGGGGGTATGGATCCTCACAACATGGATGCGATAGCGGTCATAACATTATGTTGATAATGGGAAATGCTTTCCTTGTAACCCCCGTCGAGAAGCTCTGATCACACCGCCGGCTTGACCGGCAGCAGGCGCCAGATGTCCTCGTTGTAGTCGCGCATGGTGCGGTCGGTGGAGAATTTGCCGCTGCCGGCGGTGTTGAGAATGCTCATGCGGGTCCACCGCTCGCTGTCCCGATAGGCGCGCGCCGCCTTCTCCTGGGCATCGACGTAGGCGCGGAAATCGGCCGCCACCAGCCAGGGATCGTGCGGACTGCGGATGGCCTGAATGATGGGATCGAACAGGCCCGGCTCGAAGGGGTTGAAGTGGCCCGATTCGAGCAGGCCCATGACCCGCCGCAGATCGCGATCGGCGGCGATGAGGGCTTCGGGGTCGTAGCGCGCGCGGGTGGCATCGACCTCGCCGGCGGCGAGGCCGAACAGGAAGAAGTTGGCGTCGCCCACCTCCTCGCGGATTTCGATGTTGGCGCCGTCCAGGGTGCCGATGGTGACGGCGCCGTTCATCATGAACTTCATGTTGCCGGTGCCGGAGGCTTCCTTGCCGGCGGTGGAGATCTGTTCGGACAGATCCGTGCCGGGGGCGATGATTTCCATGGCCGACACCCGGTAGTTGGGCAGGAAGGCGAGTTTCAGGCGCTTGCCGATCCGGGCGTCGCCGTTGACCATGTCGGCCACCTTGCAGGCCAGGCTGATGATGCGCTTGGCCATGAAGTAGCCGGGCGCGGCCTTGCCGCCGATGAGCACGCAGCGCGGTGTCCACTCGGCATCCTCGCCGGCCTTCAGGCGGGCGTAGAGATGGATGACGTGCAGGATGTTGAGCAGTTGGCGCTTGTATTCGTGGATGCGTTTCACCTGCACGTCGAACAGCGCGTCGGCGTCGAACTCCACGCCGCAGTCGCGCTTCACCAGGGCGGCGAGGCGTTCCTTGTTGGCCCGTTTCACGGCTTGCCAGCGCGCGCGGAAGCCGGCGTCCTCGGCCAGCGGCGCGAGGGCGCGCAACTCCTGCAGGCGGGTCACCCAGCCGTCGCCGATGCTTTCGTTCAACAGCCGCGCCAGGCCGGGGTTGGCGGAGGCCAGCCAGCGGCGCTGGGTGACGCCGTTGGTCTTGTTGTTGAACTTGCCCGGCCACAACTCGAAGAAGTCGCGGAACAGTCCCTTCTTCAGCAGATCCGAATGCAGCTCGGCGACGCCGTTCACCGAAAAGCTGCCGACGATGGCGAGGTAGGCCATGCGCACCTGGGGTTCGGCGCCCTCCTCGATCAGGGACATGCGCGCCAGCCGCTCGTTGTCGCCCGGCCAGCGCCGCGCCACCTCCACCAGGAAGCGGGCGTTGATCTCGTAGATGATTTCCAGCAGGCGCGGCAGCAATTGCGCGAACAGGCGCACCGGCCACTTCTCCAGCGCCTCGGGCAGCAGGGTGTGGTTGGTGTAGGCCATGGTGCGGCGGGTGATCTCCCAGGCCGGATCCCATTCCATGCCGTGCTCGTCCATGAGCAGACGCATGAGTTCGGGCACGGCGCAGCTCGGGTGGGTGTCGTTGAGCTGGAAACAGTTCTTCGCCGCGAACTGGTCGT
>JBBIIR010000444.1:0-1775 GCA_037446455.1 Hydrogenophilales bacterium
CGGGGTCGTTCCCCGCAAGGAGGCGCGACAAAGCCAGGCGCCCGCACAGACGCGAAAGCGGGCGTGTAGCGGGCTCACCCAAATGGTGAACCGCGTCGAAGGCGCAAACGTCGGCAACCATGCGGATTTTCGAAGATCAATGAGCGGTCAACCGAGGAATCAAGGGTGATATGCCCAAGCTGCAAGACATCCTTGCCGATCCCGCCCTGAACGGGGTCTATCGCCTCGCCGCGCAGGCGGAACTGGCGCCCGTGCTGGACGGCGCCGGCCTGCGCGGCAAATCGGAACTGCTCGACGCCCTCGGGCGCGCCCTCGATTTCCCGGATTACTACGGCGGCAACTGGGATGCCCTGGAGGAGTGCCTGCTCGATCTGTCCTGGCGGCAAGGCCCGCTCTGGCTGCTGATCCGCCGGGCCGGGGCGCTGCCCGAAGGCACGCGCGCCACGCTTTGCGACATCTTCGCCGACGCCGCGCGCCACTGGGCGCAGCGCGGCCGCGTCTGCAGCCTGTTCCTGAGCGGCCTGGAGGACGGCGACCTGCCCGCGGCGACCTGACCCCCGCGCTTCAGGCCTTGCCCTTCCGCGGGTGGGCCACCGCCCACACCGCCGCCTCCACGCGCGAACGCAGACTGAGTTTGCGCAGGATGTGCTTGACGTGTACTTTCACCGTGCCCTCGGCGATGTCCAGCTCCTTGCCGATGACCTTGTTGCTCATGCCGGTGGCGATGCGCTCCAGGATGCGGACTTCCTGCTCGGTGAGGTCGGCCTCCTGCGGCGTTTCCGGGCGGTTCTGGTCGCGCAGGGCGGCGGCCATGACGTGGGTCAGCGCGTCGGAAATGATGACCTTGCCGCTGGCGGCGGCGCGCAGGCTCTCCACCATCTGTTCCGGTTCCATGTCCTTCAGCAGATAGCCGTCGGCGCCGGTGCGCAGGGCGGACACCAGGTCCTCCGCCTGGTCGGAGACGGTGATCATCACCACGCGCGTGTCCGGCGAACTGGTTTTCACCGCCTTCAGCACCTCCAGGCCGCTGATGTCCTTCATGTTGAGATCGAGCAGCAGCAGGTCCGGCTTGCAATTGCGCACCAGGGCGATGCCATCGACGCCGCAGGAAGCCTCGCCGACCAGATTGAAGCCGGGAATGGTGCCCAGCAACTGGATGAGTCCGCGCCGGAAGAGGGGATGGTCATCGACGGTGACCACGCTGAGAGGGGGATTCATGGCGTTTCCATCAGGAGGCAATGGGTACGGGGTCGGGCGCGGCAATCGCTGGCGCGGCCTGTCCGGGCGGCGTGCCAGCGGCCATGGCGACGCCAAGGGCGGTCTGCTCCCGCTCGACGGCGAAGCGAAGATACACGCCCGTGCCGCCGCCCGCCCGGTTGCCGATCTCCAGGCGGCCGCGCAGGCCCGCGGCGCGCTCGCGCATGATGTTGAGGCCGTAATGGTGGGCCGGGGTGGCGGTGGCGGGCGGCAGTCCGACGCCATCGTCCTCCACGCTTACCCGAATCTCGCCCTCGGCGTGCTGCACCTTCACCAGGATATGGCTGGCCTCGGCGTGGCGCACCACGTTGTAGAGCGCCTCGCGGATGATCTGCAGGCTGTGGATTTCCTGGTTCGGCGTCAGATGGCAGCCTTCCAGACGGGTTTCCAGTTCGATGGGAACACCACCGCGATCGCTCATTTCCTTTACCGTGCGGCGCAGCAGATCGATGAAATCGCCGTGCATCTTCAGGCGGAAGGTGGCCAGCAGTTCGCGCAACTGCCGATAGGCCGAGGAA
>JBBIIR010000445.1:0-1743 GCA_037446455.1 Hydrogenophilales bacterium
AGCGCAAGGCCCGCGGCTATGGCAACTTCTCCACGATCCGCACCGTCGTCTTCCTCCTCGCCGGCAAGCTCGATTTCACCAAGATCAACCCCCATGCCGCTTAACCCACTCGTTTTTCAAAAGAGCCGGATGTCTCGTACAGCGGCAGCCCCATGACGCCGGAATAGCTGCCGGAAAGATGTTGGATGAAGACCGCCGCGCGCCCCTGGATGCCATAGCCGCCGGCCTTGTCGTAGACCTCGCGGCGGCTGACATAGGCCTGGATCTCGGCTTCGCCGAGGTCCCGGAAGCGCACGTTGCTGACCGACACGGCCGAGCGCACGAAGCCTTCATGGGCCAGGGCCACCGCCGTCAACACCCGATGCGTGCGCCCCGAATAGGCGCGCAGCATCGCGGCGGCTTCATCGACGTGGGCGGGCTTGCCGAGGATGCGGCGATCCAGGACCACCGTGGTGTCGGCCGCCAATATCGGCCAGGGCGGCAGGTTGCGTCCCAGGCGCGCGCGCTGGCCCGCCTCCGCCTTCAGCATGGCCAGTCGGGTCACGTAGGCGCGCGGGCTTTCCCGCGGCAACGGTGTTTCGTCGACATCGCCGCGCCCCTGCGACACCCGCGTAGGCAATAGCGTCGGCTCGATGCCGATCTGGCGTAGCAACTCCAGCCTGCGCGGCGACCGCGAGGCCAGATACAGATGCCTAGAGGAGATGGATTTCATGACGGCGGAGTGTACCCGCTAATGCCACGCATTCACGCAGGCCGCCCGCGAGCCCGGCGGGCGGCTACTCGCGGTGGTAGGGGTGATTGTGCAGCAGGCTGACCGCGCGATAGAGCTGCTCGGCGAGCAGAACGCGGGCCAGGGCATGCGGCAGGGTCAGACGGGACAGCGCCAGCGTTGCTTCGGCCCGCTCCAGAATCGAGGGCGCAAGACCGTCGGCGCCACCGATCATCAGACAGGTATCGCGGCCGGAAGCCATCCAGCGCTGCAACAGGTCCGCCAGTTCGCGCGTGGAAAGTTGCGCGCCATGTTCATCCAGCGCTACCAGACGGCTGCCCGCCGGCTGCTTCTCCCGCAGGCGCGCGGCCTCCGCCTGCTTGATGACGCTTGCCGCGCGGCCCGCGCGCTTCTCCGGCCGGATCTCCAGCAGATCCACGCGCGCCTCCCTGGGCATGCGCTTGAGGTACTCGGCGGTGGCCGTCTCCGCCCAGGCCGGCAAACGGTCACCGACCGCGAGCAGGATCAGGCGCATGGCGCGCGCTCCACAAGTCGTGCAAGACCGGCGGCAAGCCTGCGGGCAACGCCGTATAGAAACGATTCGACTGGCATGTGCCGACTATATCCGCAGCACGAAAAAACTTCGCCCCTCTCTTTACAAGCCCCGCCTCGATCCCTAGAATGCGCGGCTCGCGTGTGGGGGTATAGCTCAGCTGGGAGAGCGCTTGCATGGCATGCAAGAGGTCAGCGGTTCGATCCCGCTTACCTCCACCACCGATCGAGAAAGCCCGGTTCGCCGGGCCTTCGGCCTCATCAGTCCCTATCGTCTAGAGGCCTAGGACATCGCCCTTTCACGGCGGTAACCGGGGTTCGAATCCCCGTGGGGACGCCAGAACACCAGAACACCGGGTGCGATTCAAACTGATGTGGGGTCGACATCAAGCGGTTTGTTTCAAATCTGATGCCCAATAGTCGATCCAGCGGTGGTTTGCGCGATTCAGTCGTAGAGCCAGCATGTGTTCGGCGTTTGCTGA
>JBBIIR010000446.1:0-1739 GCA_037446455.1 Hydrogenophilales bacterium
ATAGGCCTTTTCGCTGAGTTCCTGTTCGGTGAGCCGGGCATTGCTGGCCACCAGCACCGCCAGCATGACGGCCTCGACCAGGACGCCGGCCAGGGTCAGCTTGATCCACAGCGGGAAGCGTGGGCGGCCGTGAGTGAACGCGGGGGCATTCAACCTAAAAGCCTCAGTTGAACGCGCCCGAAGGCGGGTTTGTGCGTGTGGCCGGCAAGGCGCGACGACGCCGCGGGGTCGTTCCCCGCAAGGAGGAGCAACGCAGCCGGACGCGCGCACAGACCCGAAAGCGGGCGCGTAGCGGGCTCACCTTCCGGGTGAGCGTGAACGTAGGCACAAACGTCAGGTTCCATGCGTCTTTGCGAAGGCCAAGGAGCGGTCGACTGAGGTTTGTAGGTTCAAGGCTTGAGCGCCTTCCGGGTTTCTTTCAGATAGGCATCGGCGCGCTTCATGGCTTTCTCGCCGGCCGGGTGCAGGCCGCTGTAACCGGTCTGCGCGAGGAATTTCATACCCTCTTCCTCGCGCGGAAACGCCAGCAGCAGGGCGCGCAGACGCTCGGCCTCGGGCTTGCCCAGATCGGCCTTGGCGAGGAACACGAAGGCGGGAATGTCGGCGATGTGCTTGAGCACCAGCAGCTTGCCGCGCAGATCCTCCGGAATCTGCAGCAGACCCTGGCTGGTGGTCACCGCCGCGCGGGCGACGCCGGAGCCGAGCGCGTGCGCCACGCTGGCATGAGTACGGTGTTCGCTGGCGGTGAAGTCGCGCCCCGCCTCCAGGCCCTGCTCGCGCAGGTGGCTCAGGGTGGCGGCGACCGTGATCGCCAGGCGGTCGATCACCGCCAGCTGGCCGCCGCGCAGGTCGCCGGGGCCGGCCAGGGGACGTTCGGCGTGGTGGATGAGCAGGGCGTCGTGGTCGGGCATGAACTGCACCAGGGGTTGCAGGCCCGCGTCCTTTTGGGCGATGCGCGCGAAATGGGCGGCGGTGATGGCGAGGTCGAAGTCGCCGCGCAGGGTACGCGCATGGAAGCGGGCGAAGTCGGGCGCGCTCTCGATGCGCACCGGCTCTTTCAGATGGCGCTCCAGATAGGCGCGCAGCGGCTCATAGCGTTCCACCAGCACGCGCGAACTGTGGATGGGCAGGACGCCGATGGTGAAGGCCAGGGCCAGGCCCGGCCACGCCGCCAGGAAGAGGGCGAGCGCGGCCCGCGCGAGGCCCATTCAGGCGCCCCCCAGGGTTTTCAGCAGCACCTTGGAACGCCGCTGCCAGTTGTACATGGCCTTGCGCGGCGCCGGCAGGTCGTCCGGGCCGGCCGGCACGAAACCGCGCTCGATGAACCAGTGGGTGGTGCGCGTGGTGAGCACGAACAGGCGGGCGAGCCCCCGCGCCCGCGCCGCCTCCTCGACCGCCGCGAGCAGCGCGTCGCCGCGCCCGCCGCGGCGGAATTCGGGGGCCACCGCCAGGCAGGCCATCTCGGCGGCGCCGGCTTCGGGGAAGGGGTAGAGGGCGACACAGCCGACGATGAGACCGTCCAGTTCGTCGACGAAAAACTGGTCGATTTCCTGTTCCAGACGCTCGCGCGAGCGGCGCACCAGGACGCCGTCCTGTTCCAGCGGCTCGATGACCGAGAGGATGCCGCCGACGTCCTCGATGCCGGCCGGGCGCAGGTTCTCCACCGACTGGCGGGTGACCATGGTGCCCACACCCTCGTGCGTGAACAGCTCCAGCAGCAGGGCGCCGTCGACCTCGGC
>JBBIIR010000447.1:0-1737 GCA_037446455.1 Hydrogenophilales bacterium
CACCTTCTTCTACCGGCAGATGCCCGAGCTGGTCGAGCGGGGCCACATCTACATCGCCCAGCCGCCGCTGTACAAGGTCAAGCAGGGCAAGCGCGAGACCTACATCAAGGACGACTACGAGCTCAAGCAATACCTGCTGCGGGAAGCCCTCAACGGCGCCGAACTGATCCCCGCGACCGGCGCCGAGGCCATGCCCAAGGACGGCTTCGAGCGCATCGCCCGCGAATTCCTGCTGGCCGAGGCCATGATCGAACGCCTGGCCCGGCGCATGGACGCGGACGTGCTCTACAGCCTGCTGAAGATTCCCGCCATCAGCCTCAATACCGAGGAAGAGGCGAACCGGGCCGCCGAGTTGCTGAGCGTACGCCTGGGCCCGGTGAAGATCGCCCCCGTCCAATACGAGGGCGACCCCGCCTACCGCCTGGAGATCACCAAGACCCGGCACGGCATCGGCCACACCAGCTTCCTGGACGCCAACTTCATCGAGGGCGGCGACTACGACCAATTGCGCCGCACCACGGAAATCCTCGCCGGCCTCATCCAGCCCGGCGCGGAAATCCGCCGCGGCGAGGCCAGGACACCCGCCTACGACTTCAAGCAGGCCCTGGACTGGCTGCTCAACGAAGTGCGCAAGAACCTGGGCATCCAGCGCTACAAAGGCCTGGGCGAGATGAACCCGGAGCAGCTCTGGGAAACCACCATGGACCCGAAGGTCCGGCGCCTGCTCAAGGTGCAGATCGAGGACGCCATCGCCGCCGACGGCATCTTCACCACGCTCATGGGCGAGGAGGTGGAGCCGCGCCGCAACTTCATCGAGACCAACGCGCTCGGGGTTCGCAACCTGGACGTGTAACAGGCCTTGCTGTCCCCCGGCATGATCCTAAAAACCTCAGTTGAACGCGCCCGAAGGCGGGTTTGTGCGTGTGGCTGGCAAGGCGCGACGCCGCCGCGGGGTCGTTCCCCGCAAGGAGAAGCAAGAGCGGAGTCGTTGCCGCTTTAGCGGCTTTACGAATCCGGCCTACCCCTTGCGGGTACGCAGCAAGACGCGCGCACAGACCCGAAAGCGGGGCGAAAGCCATGCTCAGACTCACCGAACTCAAACTGCCCCTGGGCCATCCCCAAGACGCCTTGCGCGCCGCCGTCCTGAAGCGCCTGGGCATTGCCGAGCACGAACTCATCCGCTTCGACATCCACCGGCGCGGCTACGACGCGCGCAAGCGCGGCCATATCGCCCTGGTCTACACGGTGGACGTGGAGCTCACCCGGGAAGGGGCGGTGTTGAAGCGCCTGGCGGGGGACAAGCACGTCGCCGTCACGCCTGACATGGCCTACAAGTTCGTCGCCCGCGCGCCGGCGGGGCTCGCCTCGCGGCCTGTGGTGATCGGCGCCGGTCCCTGCGGTCTGCTCGCCAGCCTGCTGCTGGCGCAGATGGGCTTCAGGCCCATCTTGCTGGAACGGGGCAAGTCGGTGCGCGAGCGCACCAAGGACACCTGGGGCCTGTGGCGCCAGG
The DNA here is from genome assembly GCA_037446455.1 of Hydrogenophilales bacterium. GTDB lineage: Bacteria > Pseudomonadota > Gammaproteobacteria > Burkholderiales > Thiobacillaceae > PFJX01. The sequence goes on from JBBIIR010000447.1 coordinate 1,511, forward strand.
GCAAGCTGGACCCGGAATCCAACGTGCAGTTCGGCGAGGGCGGCGCCGGCACCTTCTCCGACGGCAAGCTCTACAGCCAGATCAAGGATCCCCGCCACCACGGCCGCAAGGTGCTGGAGGAGTTCGTCAAGGCGGGCGCGCCGGCGGAAATCCTTTACGTGAGCAAGCCCCACATCGGCACCTTCAAGCTGGTGGCCATGGTGGAGCACATGCGCGAGACGATCACC
>JBBIIR010000448.1:0-1732 GCA_037446455.1 Hydrogenophilales bacterium
CTGGTCCTGGTCGTCCTCGGTCTGGCCGCTTGTGGCGAGCCGGCCGTGCAATACCGGGGCAGCGACATCAGCGGGGTGGATTTCGGCCGTCGCCTGCAACTGACCGACCACAATGGCCGGGCGGTGAGCCTGGAATCCTTGCGCGGCAGGCTGGTGGTGCTGTTCTTCGGCTACATGCATTGTCCGGACGTGTGCCCCACCACGCTGTCGGACCTGGCCCAGGCCCTCGGCCTGATGCCGCCGGAAGCCGCCGGCAGGGTGCAGGTGCTGTTCGTGACGGTGGACCCGGAAAGGGATACGCCCGAGTTGTTGCGTCAGTTCGTGCCGCATTTCCACCCCGCGTTCCTGGGCCTGCACGGCAGCCCGGAAGAGGTCGCCGAGGCGGCGCGGGAGTTCCGGGTGGTCTACCGCAGGCAGGAGGAAGCCGGAGCGCTGGGATACCTGGTGGACCACTCGGCAGGCATGTATGTGCTCGACGCCAGGGGGCGGCCGCGGCTGTATCTGCCGTACGGCCATTCCCCGGCGGATATCGCCCATGATCTGAACCTGCTGGCGGCCGCGCGCGAGTGAGAACAACCCGGTCCGCCGCCTTGCGGGATAAGTTCGAGGCGAACTATACTCCCGCGTCTTTTCGCCGGCCCGCTGATGGGCTGTCCGGCTCCGATGCAACGCTCCGGGGTGTCCCGGAGCAGCAGTAACCCTAGGAGGCGTTATGTCTGCAACCAACGCGGCAGTTGCCGAGCCGTACGATTACGACGTCATCAAGAAGTTCGCCGTCATGGCCATCGTCTGGGCCGTGGTGGGCATGTTCGTGGGCGTATACATCGCCTCCCAGCTGGCCTGGCCTTTCCTGAACTTCGACAGCCCCTACATCACCTTCGGACGCATTCGACCGGTACACACCGGCGCGGTGATCTTCGGCTTCGGCGGTTCCGCGCTGTTCGCCACCTCCTATTACGTGGTGCAGCGCACCTGCCAGACCCGCCTGTTCGCGCCGGGCCTGGCCACCTTCACCTTCTGGGGCTGGCAGGCGGTCATCGTGCTGGCCGCGCTTTCCTACGTCATGGGCTATAGCCAGGGCAAGGAATACGCGGAAATGGAATGGCCCGTCGACCTGCTCATCCTGTTCGTCTGGGTCGCCTACATGGCCGTGTTCATCGGTACCCTGATGCGGCGCAAGCAGGCGCACATCTACGTGGCCAACTGGTTCTACCTGTCCTTCATCCTGGCCACGGCCATCCTGCATACCTTCAACAACATCGCCATCCCGGTGGGGCTGTTCACCCTCAAGTCCTACAGCATCTTCTCCGGCACCCAGGACGCCATGGTGCAGTGGTGGTACGGCCACAACGCCGTGGGCTTCTTCCTCACCGCCGCCTTCCTCGGCATGATGTATTACTTCGTGCCCAAGCACGCCGGCCGGCCGATCTATTCCTACCGCCTGTCCATCGTCCATTTCTGGGCCCTGTCCTTCATGTACATGTGGGTGGGCACCCACCACCTGCACTGGACCGCGCTGCCGGACTGGGCTTCGACGCTCGGCGCCACCTTCTCCATCATGCTGCTGCTGCCGTCCTGGGGCGGCATGATCAACGGCATCATGACGCTGTCCGGAGCCTGGGACAAGTTGCGCACCGACCCCATCATGCGCTTCATGATCGTCGCCCTGTCCTTCTACGGCATGTCCACCTTCGAGGGCCCGCTGATGTCGCTGAAGGACGTCAACGCCCTG
>JBBIIR010000449.1:0-1717 GCA_037446455.1 Hydrogenophilales bacterium
CTGCCACCTGGGCGAGGTGGGTGACGCACAGCACCTGCCGGGAGCGGCCCAGATCGGCGAGCAGACGCCCGACGATTTCCGCGACGCCGCCGCCGATGCCGGCATCCACCTCGTCGAAAATCAGGGTGGCGGCGCCGGAGACACCGGACAACACCGTTTGCAGGGCCAGCCCCACGCGCGACAGTTCGCCGCCGGAAGCGGTCTTCGCCAGCGCCTTCAAAGCCTGGCCGGCGTGGGGAGCGACCTGGAATTCCACGTCTTCGAGGCCGTGCGCGGCGGGTTCGCCGGCGGCCAGTTCCACCGCGAAGCGGCCCCCCGGCATGGCGAGTTGCCGCATGGCGGAAGTGACGGCCTGGGCGAGCTTGCCGGCGGCTTTGCCGCGCTGCCGGGAGAGGGCCTCGGCCTGCTTGCGGTAGGCCGCCTCGGCTTCCGCCTCGGCGCGGGCCAGGGCCGCGGCATCGGCGACGGCGCCGAGTTCGGCGAGGCGGGCGCGGGCGGCGGCCAGGTGCTCGGGAATCTCCTCGGGCTTGACGCGAAACTTGCGGGCGGCGGACTGGATCGCGGCCAGGCGCAGTTCCGCCTCGTGCAGGGCCTCCGGGTCGAGGTCCACCCGCTCGGCATAGCGGGCCAGTTCCCGTTCGGCTTCATGCAGGGCCTCGCCCGCGCTTTGCAGCAGGGCCAGGGGTCCGGCCAGGGCCGGGTCGATGCCGGCCAGGTCGGCAAGCTGGTGACGCAGGGCGCGCAGGCGGTCGCGCAGGCCGCTATCGTCGCCGTCCAGGACTTCCCCCGCGGCGCGGGCGCCGGCCAGCAGATCGGCGGCATGGGCCAAACGGCGGTGGTCTTCCTGCAAGCTCTGCCAGCCCTCGGCGGTAAAGGCCAGGCTCGCCAGTTCCCGTTCCGTCCAGACCAGGCGCTCGCGTTCCGCGTCCACTTCGCCGGCCTGGCGTTCGCCGGCTTCCCGGCGGGCGCTGGCGGCGCGCCAGAGCCGGTGGCGTTCCGCCGTGGCGGCGGCGAGATCGGCGCAGCCGGCATAGGCGTCCAGCAAGCGGCGCTGCTCGGCGGCCTTGAGCAGGGAGTAGTGGGCGTGCTGGCCATGGATGTCGACCAGGAATTCGCCGGCCTCCTTGAGCTGCTGGGCGGTGGCCGGGCGGCCGTTGACGAAGGCGCGCGAACGGCCGCCGGCCTCGACCACGCGGCGCAGCAGCAGCACGCCGGCGTCGCCGGCCAGTTCGTATTCCTCCAGCCAGGCGGCAAGCCCGGGCGCCTCGCCGGTGGCGAACTCGGCGGCCACCTCGGCCCGCTCGGCGCCCTCCCGCACCACGCCCGCATCCGCCCGCTCCCCCAGCACCAGGGCGAGGGCGCCGAGCAGAATGGACTTGCCGGCGCCGGTCTCGCCGGTGAGCACGGCGAAGCCCGGCCGAAACTCCAGATCCAGGTGATCCACCAGGACGAAATCGGTGATCGACAGGCTCAGCAGCATGGCGGAGATGCAAGCGGCAAGGCACAAGGGCCAAGCTGCAAGGCAAGCATTGACCAGCGTGGGAACTGTTTCTTGTACCTTGCCCCTTGCGTCTTGCGCCTCAAAGCTTTTCCCCCCAGTGCAGCTTCTGCCGCAGGGTGTCGTAGTAGTTGTGGCCTTCCGGATGCAGCAGGCGCACGGTCCTGCGGGCGCGGCGGATCACCACGCGGTCGCCCACCATCAGGTCGGAGTGGAGCT
>JBBIIR010000450.1:0-1711 GCA_037446455.1 Hydrogenophilales bacterium
CCGGCGCGCCGCGCTTTCCCTACCGTCCGGAGCAGTGCCCGGCGCTGCTGGAAGTGCCGCCCACCACCGTCGACTGGCGCGGCCGCAACCTGCCCGCCGCCGGCGGCGGCTTCTTCCGCCTGTTGCCCTATGCCGCCTCGCGCTGGCTGATCGCGCGGGTCAACGGCCACGACCGCCGCCCGGCCATGTTCTATTTCCATCCCTGGGAGGTGGACCCCGGCCAGCCCCGCGTCGCCGGCGCGCCGCTGAAGAGCCGCTTCCGCCACTACGTCAACCTGGGGCGCATGGAAGGCAAGCTGGACCGTCTCTGCCGCGATTTCCGCTGGGACCGGGCGGACCGGGTGTACGCCGAAGAACTCGCGGCATGACAGTCTCGGTTCGGCCCGCCCGCGACAGCGATGCCGCCGCCTGGGACGCCTTCGTCCTCGGCCTGCCGCAGGCCACCTTCTTCCACCGTTACGGCTGGCAACGGGTCATCGCGCGCGCCTTCGGCCACCGCACCCATTACCTGCTGGCCGAACGCGACGGCCGCATCGAGGGCGTGCTGCCGCTGGCCGAGATGAAAAGCCGCCTGTTCGGCCACAGCCTGGTCTCCACCCCGTTCTGCGTCTACGGCGGCATCGCCGCCGCCGGCGACGAGGCGCGCGCCGCGCTGGACGCGCATGCCCAGGCCCTGGCCGCGGAACTGGGCGTCGGCCACCTGGAATACCGCGACCGCGACGCCCCGGCGCACGCCGACTGGCCCGGCACCGAGCTCTACGTCACCTTCCGCAAGACCCTGGACGCGGACATGGAAAAGAACCTGCTGGCCATTCCGCGCAAGCAGCGCGCCATGGTGCGCAAGGGCATCCAGCGGGCGTTGACGGCGGAAACGGAGCCCGGCGTCGACGGCTTCTTCGCCGTCTATGCCGACAACGTCCGCCGGCACGGCACGCCCGCCCTGCCCAAGCGCTTCTTCGCCCTGCTGCGCGAGGAATTCGGCGACGATTGCGATGTGCTGCTGGTGCGTTCCCCCGAAGACCGGGTGGTCAGCGGCGTGCTCAGCTTTTATTTCCGCGACGAGATCCTGCCCTACTACGCCGGCGACGCGCCGGAGGCGCGCGCCCTGGCGGCCAACGACTTCAAGTACTGGGAAGTGATGCGGCGCGCGGTGGAACGCGGCGCGCGCGTGTTCGACTACGGCCGCAGCAAGGTCGACACCGGTCCCTACGACTTCAAGCGCAACTGGGGCTTCGAGCCGCAACCCCTGCATTACCGCTACCAGCTGGTGCGCGCCGGGCGGGTGCCGGAGAACAACCCCAACAACCCCAAGTACCGGCTGTTCATCCAGGCCTGGCGCCGCTTGCCGCTGGCGGTGGCGAATTTCCTGGGGCCGCATATCGTCAAGAATCTGGGATGAGGGGTTGTGAAAAACCTCTGCGCTCAACAAACCCGTCATTCCCGCGTAAGCGGGAATCCAGTTCGTAGGACTCACTGCCTTGAAATCAGTCGGATGCACAGTCTGGATTCCCGCTTACGCGGGAATGACGACCTCTTGGTTGCCGTGTTCGAAAAATTCTCAGGCTTTGAGGGCTCGTGATGTCCGAGTTGCTCTTCCTCGCCCATCGCATCCCGTATCCGCCCAACAAGGGTGACAAGATCCGTGCCTGGCACCTGCTGGAGCACCTCGCCCGGCGTCATCGCGTGCACCTGGGCGCCTTCGTCGACGACG
>JBBIIR010000451.1:0-1684 GCA_037446455.1 Hydrogenophilales bacterium
ACCTCGCCCTCGGATTCCTCCAGCACCTCCACCTTGAAGCCGCGCCGCTCGCCATAGCGCACGTACATGCGCGTCAGCATGCCGGCCCAGTCCTGCGCCTCGGTGCCGCCGGAACCGGACTGGATGTCGACGAAGCAGTTGGCGGCGTCCAGTTCGCCGGAGAACATGCGGCGGAATTCCAGGTCCGCCACCCGCTTCTCCAGCTCCGCCACGTCGGCCTCGACGGAGACCAGGGTGTCGTCGTCCTCCTCCATGCGGGCCAGCTCGAACAGTTCGCGGTGGTCGGCGATGTCGCGGCCGATGCCGTCCAGGTTGAGCACCACGCCTTCCAGTTCCTTGCGCTCGCGGCCCAGGTCCTGGGCGCGCTTGGCGTCGTTCCAGACGCCCGGGTCTTCGAGCAGGCCGGCTACTTCCTGCAAACGGTCGCGTTTGCCAGGGTAGTCAAAGATACCCCCGTAGTTCGTCGGCGCGGCGCGCCAGGTCGTTCAGGGTGGTTTCGATGAGGTTGAGGCGTTCGGCTTCCACGGCGCGGTTCCAGAAAAAAACAAGGCGCGGATTATACCCGCGCCCGGTCCGCCCGCCCCGTCGCAAACACAGCATGCGCGGGGCGGCGGCGTGCAGGTCTGGTGCCGGCGTTATTCCACGCGCACCTCGATGCGCCGGGGCTGGGCGTGCGCGGCCTTGGGAATGCGCAGCTTGAGCACGCCGTGGGCGAACTCGGCGCCCACCTGTTCGCTGTCCAGCTCCTTCGACAGGGTAAACACGCGCCGGTAGCGCGGCAGGCTGACCTCGGCGTGGGTGGCTTCCATGCCTTCGGGGATGTCCAGCGCCACTTCGCCCTCGATGGTCAGGGTGTCCGCCTCCACGTGCAGGCTGAGCTTGTCCCTGGGCACGCCGGGCAGGTCGGCGTAGAGGGTGATGCCGTTGGCGTCCTCGATCACGTCCACCGGCGGCATCAGCGTGGGTTCGGGGGTTTGCGCGTCGCGGGTCTGTTCACTCATGGTCGGGCTCCTCAATCGATGCTGATGCGCCGGGGCTGGGCGGCGGCGCGGCGCTGGATGCTGATGTGCAGCACGCCGTCGCGGTATTTCGCGCTGACGGCGTTGGCGTCCACGTCTTCGGGCAGGGTCACCACGCGGCGGAAGCGGCCGGCGAAGCGCTCGTCGATGTGCACCGAGGCCTTTTCCGGCACCGCCTCGGCCTTGCGTTCGCCGGCGATGGTAAGCACGCCCTTTTCCAGTTGCACGTCGATGCTGGCCGGATCGACGCCGGGGGCGAAGGCGTAGATTTCCACCGACTTGGCGGTGCCGCCGACGTTCATGGCCGGAAAGCCGCCGCGGGCGACGCCGCGGATGCTGGGGGAGAGTTCATAGGACTGCTGCATCTCGCGCTGCAGGCGGTCGAGTTCCGCGAACAGGTCGCGGGGAAACAGGGAGCGGTACATCATGGTTCCTCCATTTCGGGTTGGGGGACGCCGGGGTTCGGCGCCGCTGCTTCCGATTTAGGGATGGATTCGCCGGCTTCAAGACCTTGATGTTCCAACGGCCATCCCGCATCTTGTGGGTGTACCGAACGGACATGACTATGAGAAGACGCCCCGAAGCATGAAAGTCATGCCCGTTTCCCTCACCCCCAGCCCCTCTCCCGCCTGCGGGAGAGGGGAGCTTCGAGAAGTCGCCGTGCG
>JBBIIR010000452.1:0-1681 GCA_037446455.1 Hydrogenophilales bacterium
TCGTCCAACGCTGCAGGCTCGCACCAATGCTAATTCGGTCATCTCGGCGCCGCCGTTCACCTTGTAACGCATCTACGTTTCTTCGTGAACGCCGGCGGCGCGGAACGCGCGGGTGGGATGCTCATAGGCCTTGTCCTGGTCGCGGTAGTGGGGCAACACCGCTTCCAGTCGCTCTTTTTGCTGGCGGGCGGCCGCCAGTTCCTGCTGCGCCTTGACCAGGCGGCTGCGTTCCTCGGCCAGCGCGGCGGCCAAGGCATCGCGGTTGGCCTGGTACTGCGCGCCGGTTTCACGCAACAGCGCCGCCGGCGCCTGAACATCCGGAAAAGGCTTGCCGGTAAGCTCGGCATCGATGCGGGCCAGCGCCAGGCGCTTGCGGGCGTGTTCGGCGGTGATCGCATCCAGGTCGGCATTGGTGATGAGCGCATCCATGCGCATCAGGGTTTGGCCGGCGCGCACCGTTTCGCCCTCGCGCACCAGGATTTCCTTGACGATGCCCGCTTCCGAGGGCTGCACGATCTTGAGATAACTGGCGGGCACCAGCTTGCCGTCGGCCACCGCCACGATGTCGAGCCGCCCGAGCAGCGCCCAGACGATGAGAAAGGCAACCAGCGCCAGGATGGCCCACAGCACCCGCCGCCCCTGCGGATGCGGTGCGCTGTGCTGCAAGCGAATCAGCGGCGCATGAAAGTCCAGATGATCGCTCTGGGCGTGTTGCACGAGGGATTTCAGTGCAGGCATGCCGGTGGGCTCTCCTGGGGTTCTTGGGGCTTGCGGGCGCGCTCGGTGTTCCACCCATCGAGAAACGCGCGCTCGATGAGAGACAGGCTCTGTTCGATGGCCTGGCTGGGCGAGAAATGGCAATGGCGATCCCGGAACGCGCGGGCGGCCTGCCGATAGGCGGGGTTGTCGAGCAGTTCCTGCAATGACGCGGTCACGCCGTCCGCATCGATCCGTCCACCGAGCAACTGGCCCGCCCCCAGCGCTTCCACACGATGCGCAAAGAGCGCCTGCTCGACATGCCGGGGCCGCATCGCCAAGGGCACGCCCGCCAGCAAGGCCTGGGTCGAGAAGCCGCCGTTGCCGTACCCCACCGCCAGATCCGCGTGCGCAAGCAGGGGCGGCAGATCGACCGGCGTCAGCGCGATGCGCAAACGCCGCGTCGCGCACCGTTTCGCCGCTTCGGGGTTCATGCCGGGCGCGACACACAGGACTTCGGCATCGAATCGGGCGAGCGCCTGCAGGATGGCCATGAAGCCCGGCACGGCGGGGCGCAGGTAGGCCAGCACTTTGGGCGCCTCCCGGCTTTGCCAGGCCACGCGCAGGGCCCGGGGCACCGAGACGATGGGCCCGACGTAGCGCCCATCCGGACGCGCACCGCAGTGATCCAGCTCGGCAAAGGTATCCAGGATGTCGTGCTCGCCAAACAAGTCGCGCACGCGCACGGTCCTTGTATGGCCCAATGCATTCTGCGCGGCATCGGTCACCCGGTCGAGCCTTTCCTCGGAAGCGATGAGCATCTGATCGGAAACCGCCTCCCAGGGCCGGATCGACGGCCAGGGAGAAACGGCGGGCGGAATCGCAAAGCCGTTGCCGATGGACAGATGGGGAATCTCGGCCAGTCGAGCCGCCAGCAAGGCCGTCGGCGCATGGTCGGCGACCAGCACGTCCGGCCGAGTCAAGT
>JBBIIR010000453.1:0-1674 GCA_037446455.1 Hydrogenophilales bacterium
TCGTAGCCGCGAAATTCGGGGTCCGACTGGGTCTCCGCCAGCAGGATGCCGTCGGTCATCACCTTGATGCGCGACTCCGGCCCCACCTGGTCGGTGAAGCGTACCTGCCAGCCGACCAGGCCGCCCAGGCGCGTCTTCGTCTCCTCGGCGATGCGCGCGGCCACGCTCTTGGCGGCGATGCGCCGCGGCTGGGTCATGCCGACGCGGCCTTGCACGCCGCGCCCGGCGGCGAGGGCGATCTTCGGCAACTGGGTGGTCTTGCCGGAGCCGGTCTCGCCGCAGACGATGAGCACCTGGTGGCCGCGCAGGGCGGCGGCGATGTCCTCGCGGCGGGCGCAAACGGGCAGGTGCTCGGGGAAGGCGAGCTCGGGTATCGTGATGGCTGATTCGAACATGGGGCGCCGTTTTAGCATGAATGGCGGGAGCTTGGCCGGGATCGGGTTGTTCTGCATGCTGTGGGCCTGCGCGGCGGCGCCGGCGGCGAGCGCGCCGCTCTGCGTGCACGCCCTCTGCCTGCCCGTGGACGCCGCCTGGCGGCGGGGCGGCGCCGAACAGGAAAGCGCCGACGACGCCTTCATCCTCGAACGCGCGGCGGAGCCGGAGAATCCCCTGCAGGTCGTCGTGCTGCGCGCGGCGCCGGTCGTGCGCGGCGACGCCGATGCCTACTACGACCGCGTCACCCGTTTCTGGCGCGCCAATTACGGCAAGGCCGTGCTGGTGACCTGGCAGGAAGCGGGCGGCGCGCGCTGGCGCGCCCTGCGCCGGCCCGCCCAGGAGCAGGGCATGGGGGTCTTCCAGCTGGTCACCGTGCACGATGGCCGCGCCTACAGTCTGCTGGTGTTCGTGCCGGGCGACGTCACCACGCTGCCGGCGCCGGTTCGGCAACTGCTCGACGGCATCCGTTTCGCCGCCGGCGAGCAAAAACCGACCCAAGCGACCCAAGCCCCCAGCACATCGACCCGGGCGCCCCCCGAACGCTGGCTGCGCGCGCAGACCTACCGGGTGCAACCCGCCGCCGAGGAGTTGGAGCCGCGGACCATGGCGGAGGTCCGCCGCCTGGGGGACGGCATGCTCACCGGCCATGGCCTGCGCCATGCTGAATCCGGCGTCGAGTGGTTCATGGACGGTTTCGTCTGGCGCGACGCCAGCGAGAATTCGGCGCGCTCGGCCTGGGAGGTGCGCGGCGCCCTGCGCGTGGAGGCGCCGGCGGAATGGAACGTCTCGGCGCCCTGGACCGTGCGTCTCAGTCTGCCGGAAGGACAGGAGCCGGTGTCGGCGCGTCTGAGCACGCGAGTCCTCTGTGGCCGCCGCGACGCCCTGCGCGCGGCGCTGGAACGCCTCGGCCGCGGCGAATCCACAGCCGTGCAAGGCCTGGCCTCGGATTGCGCCGCGGTCGCGGTCCCGCTGAGCCCCACTGTCCTGCGCGGCGAGCCGGGCAAGACCGCGAGCGCCACCTGGCAACTGCCCGTCCCCGTGCGCAAGCGGGAGAGCGTGCGCGACGCGGAAGCCAGTGTCGCGCTGGTCGAGGTCCTGCTCGAAACCGAAGCGGGCCGCCGCCTGCCGGGGCAAGCGCTGATCGGCGGCGTGCGCCTGTACTTCGCCTACGAGCCCGCCGCCCCGCAATAGCCGAAGGGCGTCGCGCCATGTTGTTCGCATCCGGCGGATTACGCCTTC
>JBBIIR010000454.1:0-1672 GCA_037446455.1 Hydrogenophilales bacterium
GCGTCAGCAGATTCATGGGCCGCGCCACCAGAGAGGCGATGCCTTCCGGGGCCATCAGGGCCAGGCGCTTGGGCACCAGTTCGCCGACCACCACGGCGAAATAGGTCAGCACCACCACCACCACGGCAAGCGCAATCCCATAGGCGTAGGGCGCCAGCAAATCCCAGCCGCCCAGCCAGGCCGCCAGGGGATCGGCCAGGGCGCTCTCGCCGATGGCGCCGCTGAGGATGCCGATGGAGGTGATGCCGACCTGGATGGTGGAAAGGAAATTGGAGGGCTCGGCGTGCAACTCCAGGGCCGAACCGGCGCCGGGACTACCGTCTTCCGCCAGGCGCTGGAGCCTGGCCTTGCGGGAGGAGACCACGGCGATTTCGGCCATGGCGAAGACGCCGTTGAGCAGGATCAGGAACAGAAGAAGCGCAATGTCCATATCAAGCCGCCCGATGCCTGCACGGCACGCGGCCACGGTGTGGAGACGCGGGAATTCTACCGCAGGCCGGGATCAGGCCAGGAACGGGCTGGCGGCCGCCGAGCCGGCACGCATACACCCAAGCCTCAAGTCCGCGCATCGCCGGTCCGCAAAGGCAATCCGCGGCAGGCCCGCCAAAGCGCCAGGTCGTAAGCGATCTTCAATACTCCGCAAGCCACCAGCGGCGCGGCCAGCCAGCCGGCCGCGAACAGGGCGCCGCCGAGCGACGGACTGAGCGCCGCCGCCAGACTGCGCGGCACGGCGGTGAAGCTGGCGGCGGCGGCGCGCTCGGGCGGGGTCACCACCGCCATGACGAAGGCCGTGCGGGTGGGCACGTCCATCTGCGACAGGGCCGCGCGCGCCAGCAGCAGGCCCAGCGCCCAGGGCAGGCTGTCGGCGAGGGCGGCGAGGATGAGCAGGACGCTGGACGGGATATGGGTAAACACCATGGTGTTGACGAGGCCGATGCGCTTCGCCACCCAGGGCGCCGCCAGTTGCGAGAAGGCGGACAGCAGGCCCGCCCAGAAAAAGAAGAGCCCGGCGGCGGCCAGCGACATGCCGAAGCGCTCGAACAGCCACAGGGCCAGGAGCGAGTTCAGCACCAGCCCACCGGCGAAGGCGTCGATGGAGAACAGGCCGGCGAGACGGATGACGATGCCGCGCGATGCTTTCAGCGGCGCGGGCGGCGCCGGGCGTGTATGCGGAGGCGGCTCGGGCAAGCGGCGATAGAGCAGCCAGACCGCGCCCCCCGCGACGGCATAGAGCAAAAACATGGCGCGCAGGGCATCCACCCTGCCCCAGCCCAGCCCCACCAGCAGATCCGGCAACCCGGCCAGCAGGGACCCCAGGGCGGCGAACAGCGCGCCGGCCAGTGTGTAGCGGGCGAACAGGGTGGTGCGGGCGTCGCCTTGGGCCGCCTCCGCCAAACGGGCATGTTCCAGGGGCAGGAACACGCTGACGTCGCCGGAGCTGGGATTGAGGGTGCCGACGAAAGCCACCAGCAGCAACGGCCAGAACGAGGACAGCCCCGCGAACAGCAGGCCGGTGGCGGCCATGAGCAGGGCCGCGCCCAGCAGCAAGGGGCGATGATGGAAGCGGTGGCCGTGGGCGCCGAGCAGCAGGGTGAGGGAAGCGGACCCCAGCAGAGTCACCGTGCTGATGAGGCCCACCTCGAAGGCGCCCAATCCCAGGGCCAGCAGATAG
>JBBIIR010000455.1:0-1670 GCA_037446455.1 Hydrogenophilales bacterium
GTAGCCGGCGGCCTCGGCTTCGGTCACGCGAATGCGGGCCAGTTTGGCGATGCGTTGGACGTCGTCGATGCTGAGCGACATAGGATAAGCGGACTTAATAGAACAAGCGGGCTAGGTTATCATACGCCGCTATTTTTCCGACTTTCGGGACCCCTTTACATGTTCGGACTCCTCCGCGGCTATTTCTCCACCGATCTGGCGATCGACCTGGGGACCGCCAACACCCTGATCTACGTACGCGGCCGGGGCATCGTGCTGAACGAGCCCTCGGTGGTGGCCATCCGCCAGGAAGGCCTGACCGGCAAGAAGACCATCCAGGCGGTGGGCATCGAGGCCAAGCAGATGCTGGGCCGCACGCCCGGCAACATCCAGGCCATCCGGCCGATGAAGGACGGCGTCATCGCCGACTTCAACATCACCGAGCAGATGCTCAAGTTCTTCATCAAGAAGGTGCACGACACCCGGCTGTTCCATCCCAGCCCGCGCATCATCATCTGCGTGCCCTCCGGCGCCACCCAGGTGGAGCGCCGCGCCATCCGCGAATCGGCCATCGGCGCCGGCGCCCGCCAGGTCTACCTGATCGAGGAGCCGATGGCGGCGGCCATCGGCGCCGGCATGCCGGTGGCGGAGGCGACCGGCTCGATGGTGGTGGACATCGGCGGCGGCACCACCGAGGTGGGCGTCATCTCCCTGGGCGGCATGGTCTACTCGACCTCCTCGCGGGTCGGCGGCGACAAGTTCGACGAGGCCATCATCCACTACATCCGCCGCAACTACGGCATGCTCATCGGCGAGGCCACCGCCGAGCAGATCAAGAAGGAAATGGGCTCCGCCTTCCCGGGTTCGGAAGTGCGCGAGATGGAGGTGAAGGGCCGCAACCTGGCGGAAGGCATCCCGCGCAGCTTCACCATCACCAGCAACGAGATCCTGGAAGCCCTCACCGAGCCGCTCAACACCATCGTCTCCTCGGTCAAGTCGGCCCTGGAGCAGACCCCGCCGGAACTCGGCGCCGACATCGCCGAGAAGGGCATGGTGCTCACCGGCGGCGGCGCCCTGCTGCGCGACATCGACCGCCTGCTCATGGAGGAAACCGGCCTGCCGGTCATCATCGCGGAAGACCCGCTTTCCTGCGTGGTGCGCGGCTCCGGTCGCGCCCTCGAGGAAATGGACCGGCTGTCCACGGTGTTCACCAACGATTGACGGGGTGAGGGATGCAAAGTAACGGGTGATGGGGGCCAGCACCTCTCGCCGCCTCACGCTTCACACCTCACGCCTCACCAGAAATGTCCCCCGCCTCCCATGCGCCGATGTTCGTCCGGGAGATGGGGCTGCCGCTGCGCTTTTCCCTGTACGTTCTGCTCTGCCTGTTCCTGCTCGCCCTGGACGCCCGCTACGCCGCCCTGTCCGGCCTGCGCGCCGGGCTGAATGCCGTCCTCCACCCCGTTCAGATGGTCTTGGCCCAGCCCTGGCATTGGCTGCGCGGGGCCGGCGGCTTTTTCGTCACGCACGCCGAGGTGAGCGCCGAAAACGCCGAGCTGCGCCAGCGGGAGGAGCGCTTGCGCGCCGATCTGCTCGATCGACGGGCGCTGGCCGACGAGAACGCGCAATTGCGCGCCCTGCTTGCCCTGCCGCCGCGTCCCGGAGTGATTGCCGTGGTGGGGGAAATCCAG
>JBBIIR010000456.1:0-1670 GCA_037446455.1 Hydrogenophilales bacterium
CGCTGTACGGCCGCATGGGCGCCATCGTCGATGTCTACGACGCCATCACCTCCAACCGCGTCTATCACCGCGGCATGTCGCCCACCGCCGCGCTGGGCCGCCTGCTGGAATGGAGCCGCTACCACTTCGACCCCGCACTGGTGCAGGCCTACATCAAGTCCATCGGCATTTACCCGACGGGTTCCCTGGTGCGGCTGGCCAGCGGCAGGCTGGCCGTGGTGCGCGAACAGCATCCCGAGAAGATGATGCAGCCCAGGTTGCTGGTCATCTATCACGCCGAGAAGCGCTACTACCTGCCGCCGGAGGAACTCGACCTGGCCAGGCCCGGTTGCCGCGAGAACATCCTCAGCCACGAGGATTACAGCGCGTGGGACATCGATCCAACGCGCTGGGTGAACTGAAGGCGCGGCCCGGGTTAGCGTGAAAGTCGCACGGCGACTTCTCGAAGCTCCCCTCTCCCGCAGGCGGGGCGAGAGGGGAATTCGGAATGAGGGAAACGGACATGACTTTCATGCTTTGGGGCGTCTTCTCAAAGTCATGTCCGTTAGCCCGAGAGCGCGTCCACCTCGCTCTCCCAGGCGGCGAGGTCTTCCTCGTCGAGGTCGAGACGGCGGCATGTCTCGGCCTTCCATACGCTTTCCCAGGCCTGGTCGTCGGCACCGGTGCGGCGGTTGTGCAGGTGGATGGCGAAGTTGAGCAGGGCGCACAGCCGGCTTACCGTTTCCGGCAGGCCGGCCGCGTTGGCATTGTGGTGCTGGCGGATGGACAGGATGATTTCCTCTCCCAGCAGCCAGTTCTTCGCCACCATCTGGCCGAGCAGGCCGTGGTCGGTCTGGTGCGACGCATCCAGGTCCGGAATCTCCGCCCAGACGCCGGGCTGCGCCAGGGCGCGCACATAGACCGGGATGCGCTTGCACAGCAGGGCCAGGCCGCAGTCGTGGAACATGCCCAGGGTGTAGGCGGTATCGGTGGCGACGCCGCGCACCGGCCGGGCCTTCAGGGCCAGGGTGGAGAGGTCGGCGATGGCGGTGCTGTGCGTCCACAGCGCCTCCAGCGCGCGGGCGCTGGCGGGATCGTGCATGGCGCCGCGCAGGGCTTCGCCGCGCACCACGGCGGCGGCGTTGCGCATGCCGAGCACGGTGACGGCTTTTTCCACGGTGTCCACCTTGGCCCGCAGTCCGAACACCGGCGAGCCGGCCAGGCGGAAGACCGCGCCGGAGAGGGCGCCGTCGCGGCCGATGAGACCGCCCAGCTCGCGCGGGCCGGCATCGTCGGCGCGCAGCAGCAGGTTCAGGTTGAGCAGGACCTCGGGCATCGGCGGTATGCGCACGCCGCTCGCCAGCACGGCCTGGATGAGTCGATCTTCCTGTTGGCAGTTTTCCACGTCGCGGCTTCCTGCGCACACTGATCCCGCGCATTGTCTCCGCCTGCGCGCGGAGCGGCAATCGCCGGCCCGATGCATCCGGGCAAGGCGCCGCGAGCGAGCCGGCGGAGGCGTCATCGCCTGCCGGATGCGGCGGCAAGTGATACCCTTGCGGCGACGGCTCAAGAAGACCCCTAACGGACATGACTTTGAGAAGACGCCCCGAAGCATGAATACCCTGAAGGGCATAAAAGTCATGCCCGTTTCCCTCCCTTGCAGGGCGCGCCCCGGACTGCATTCCGGGGCC
>JBBIIR010000457.1:0-1669 GCA_037446455.1 Hydrogenophilales bacterium
CCAGAGGGCGTTCAACATGGCTTCAGCCGGCCTTGTAGGGCAAGGGCTGCTGGGGAATGTCCAGGGCGGCGAACTCCGGGTCCTTGTGCATCAGGGTGGCATCGGCCAATTCGGCGCAGGCCGCGATCCAGGCATCCGCCAGGGAAAGCCGGGCGGTGGCCTTGAAGCGGCCGGCGGCCTGGAGCAGCTCCGGCGACTCATGCACCCATTCGATGGGCAGGGCGAGGCACTGCTCATAGGCCAGACGGCCCGCCGCCTCGCCCTCGTCCTTCCACACCCGGTACAACACCTCCATCAGGCTGATGAAGCAGCCCAGGCACACCGCCTTGCCCGCCTGGGCCTGGCCCAAAACATCCGCCACGGCCTCCGCCCCCGCCTCGTCATCCCGCAGGGTGAGCAGGGCGGAGGTATCCAGCAGCCAGCGCTTCACTCACCGGCCTCGTCAGCCCGGCGCTCGACCAGCAAACGCGCCGTGCCGCCACCCTTGCCGCGTCCCCTGAACGCGGCGATGGGGTCCGCCGGCACCGGCAGCACCCGCAGGTGGTCCCCCTCGATCACCCATTCCAGCCTATCCGCAGGCGACAGGCCGAAGTGCTTGCGCACGGCGGCGGGCACCACGGTCTGGCCGCGTTCTGTGATGGTGCTGCGCATGGCGGCCTCCAAAATGAATTACCAAACACGCATCCAATGTAAGCCGACCGGTGAGCGGGGAGCAAGCCCAACGCCCCAGGTAATTCGGGCTAAGGCGCGGAGCCGGGCGATCCACAGCCAATCGGCCCTGAAGCCTTTTCATTTCCGTCCATAGGTCCCGTCGTGGTCGGGCGAGATCGTCAGCAGGCGGATGAAATCTCCGTCCCGCCAGGCCGTGGCGCGGCGGGACCGGGTGATGCGCAGGGAGTACACCGCGTCGAGCCCCGCGGGCGGTTTGACGCTGACGATCTTTTCCCACTTCAGGCCCTGGTCCCGAACCACCTGGCTCCAGGTCATGCGCCGCAGTTTGGCCAGGGTATCCAGGGCGGCCAGGCGCTCCGGCTTTTGCAGGGTCAGCAGATGTTCCTGAAAAACCGGGTTGTTGAGATCCAGGCGAACCAGGCCTTCCGCCTCAGTCGCCACTCAGGCGCTCCAACTGGGCATCGGCGCCCTGGTCACTGGGCGCGTGGGCCCGGGACCAATCCAGGGCGGCTTTCAGGTCCGCGGCGGCCTGGGGCTCATGCAGCCAGCGTTCGTTATCCGGCACCACGGTGGCGGTCCGCACCAGCCACACGCCGGGCTCCTGTTCCTCGATCAACACCTGGCGGCCGGCATATTGCTTGCCCAGGGAAATCTGGCCATTGGCGCCGATGATCTTGACGCTGGTGGTAACGGGGGTGGGTAGCATGGAGAACTCCACATAAATTACTAATGCACGAACGCACTATAGCACTAACCATCCTAAATTGCCGCCCACCCCGCGCCGACCGCCCGCGCCCGGCCCAGGGCCACGAGCGTATCCAGCAACTGGGGCAGGCGCTTCTTCCACGGCCCCTTGCCGGTGAAGCGGGCGGCCAGGTCGGCTTCGGAGAGGGGGGCGACGGCTTGCGCCAGCAGCCGGGCGACGGCGGCCACCTGTTCCGGCAGGGTGGCGGGCCAGGGCTGGCGGGCTTCGGAAGCCGGGACGGCGGCGGGCGCG
>JBBIIR010000458.1:0-1667 GCA_037446455.1 Hydrogenophilales bacterium
CGACGCCGAGGATTTTCATGAGCTTGCATGCGCCTTTTGGCGGGGGGTTACGGGTAAAGGTCTGAATTGTATTGAAACGACACGCGGTCCCGGTATAGAATCCGCCACCTTTTTTGGTCCCTCCCACATTCACAGGTAGCAGGAACGAGACATGCCCAGCGTTCGAGTCAAGGAAAACGAGCCGTTTGAAGTCGCCATGCGCCGCTTCAAGCGCACCATCGAGAAAACCGGTCTGCTGACCGAACTGCGCGCTCGCGAGTTCTACGAGAAGCCGACCCAGGAACGCAAGCGCAAACTGGCCGCCGCCGTGAAGCGCCATCACAAGCGCCTGCGCAGCCAGACCCTGCCGCCCAAGATGTACTGATCGGCTGCTTCAGCCGCTTCCAGCCACGGGCCTGTACAACAGGCCCGTTTGCTTTTTTGCCATGCATTGCTGTCGTTCGATCCGGAATCGCCATGACGCTCAAGGAACGCATCACCGAAGACATGAAGACCGCCATGCGCGCCAAGGACACCGCCCGCCTGTCGGCCGTGCGCCTGCTGCTCGCCGCCATCAAGCAGCGGGAGGTGGACGAGCGCATCCAGTTGGACGACGCCGCCGTCACCGCTGTCATCGAGAAACTCCTGAAGCAGCGCAAGGATTCCGCCACCCAGTACGAGGCCGCGAATCGCATGGACCTGGCGGACCAGGAGAAATTCGAGATCGGCGTGCTCTCCGCCTACATGCCGCAGCCCTTGTCCGCCGGGGAAGTCGCCGCCCTGGTCAAGCAGGCGGTGGCCGAAACCGGCGCCGCCTCCGCCAGGGACATGGGCAAGGTCATGGCCTGGCTGAAGCCCCGGCTTGCCGGCCGCGCAGACATGACCAGCGTGTCCGGCCAAGTCAAGGCCGCCCTGGGCTGATCCACCGACTAGAATCCTGGGCATGATCCCCCAGGATTTCATCCAGCAACTGCTCGACCGCACCGACATCGTCGCGGTCGTCGAGCGTTACGTCCCCCTCAAGAAGGCCGGCGCCAACTACCAGGCGCGCTGCCCCTTCCACAACGAGAAATCCCCCTCCTTCTCGGTCAGCCCCAGCAAGCAGTTCTATCACTGCTTCGGCTGCGGCGCGCACGGTACCGCCATCACCTTCCTCATGGAACACGCCGGCTATGGCTTCGTCGAGGCGGTAAAGGAACTGGCGGCGCAGGTCGGCTTGCAGGTGCCCGACGACGGCAACCGGCAGGCGCCGGAGGAGGAAACCCGGCGCGACAAGCTCTACGAGCGCATGGAAGTGGCCGGCCGCCACTACCGCCAGGCCTTGAAATCCGCCGAGCCGGCCATCGCCTACCTGAAAAAGCGCGGCGTCACCGGCGAGACCGCCGCCCGCTTCGCCCTGGGCTACGCCGCCGACGACTGGCAGCCGCTCGCCGCCGCCTTCGCCGACTACCAGGACACGCTGCTGGTGGAAGCCGGCCTGGTCATCGCCAACGAGGGCAAGCGCTACGACCGCTTCCGCGATCGCGTCCTGTTTCCCATCCGCAACGAGCGCGGCCGCGTCATCGCCTTCGGCGGCCGGGTCATGGGCGCGGGCGAACCCAAGTACCTCAATTCGCCGGAAACCCCGCTGTTCCACAAGGGCCGCGAACTCTACGGCCTGCACGAACACCGCCGCGCCATCCAGGGCG
>JBBIIR010000459.1:0-1647 GCA_037446455.1 Hydrogenophilales bacterium
TCGGCTAGGTGGGTTTTCGGGGAGAAGTGGCTGGACATGGGAAAGGGCCTCGGATGCACGGGGATTATAACGGCTTGCCCCGTTGTCAGCGCGGCGACGCCGCGCGAGGCGAGCCCAAAAAAAGAACAGGCCCCGCCGCGGCGGGGCCTGTACGCGGTGCCGGGGGGCGGATGCCCCGGCCAGCCAGGGGGACGATCAGAAGTCCATGCCGCCCATGCCGCCCATGCCGCCCATACCACCCATGCCGCCACCCATGTCGGGAGCGCCGCCGCCCTTCTTGTCCTCGGGCAGGTCGGCCACCATGCAATCGGTGGTGAGCATCAGGCCGGCCACGGAGGCGGCGTTCTGCAGCGCGGTGCGGGTCACCTTGGTGGGGTCCAGCACGCCCATTTCCATCATGTCGCCATACTCGCTGGTCTGCGCGTTGTAGCCGTAGTTGCCCTTGCCGCCCAGCACCTTGTTGACCACCACGGAAGCTTCCTCGCCGCAGTTGTAGACGATCTCGCGCAGGGGCTGCTCGACGGCGCGCAGCACGATCTTGATGCCGGCATCCTGGTCGTGGTTGTCACCCTTGAGCTTGGCGATCTTGGCGCGGGCGCGCAGCAGGGCGACACCGCCGCCGGCGACGATGCCTTCCTCGACGGCGGCGCGGGTGGCATGCAGGGCGTCCTCGACGCGGGCCTTCTTCTCCTTCATCTCGACCTCGGTGGCGGCGCCGACCTTGATCACCGCGACACCGCCGGCCAGCTTGGCCTTGCGCTCCTGCAGCTTCTCCTTGTCGTAGTCGGAGGTGACTTCCTCGATCTGCTTGTTGATCTGGGTGATGCGGTTCTTGATGGCGTCGGCGGAACCGGCGCCGTCGATGATGGTGGAGTTCTCCTTGCCCACCTCGATGCGCTTGGCGCGGCCCAGATCCTGCAGGGAAGCCTTTTCCAGGGAGAGGCCGACTTCCTCGGCGATGACGGTGCCGCCGGTGAGGATGGCCATGTCTTCCAGCATGGCCTTGCGCCGGTCGCCGAAACCGGGGGCCTTGACGGCGCAGGTCTTGAGGATGCCGCGGATGTTGTTCACCACCAGGGTGGCCAGGGCCTCGCCCTCGACGTCCTCGGCGATGATCAGCAGGGGCTTGCCGGCCTTGGCGACCTGCTCGAGCACGGGCAGCAGGTCGCGGATGTTGGAGATCTTCTTGTCGAACAGCAGGACGAAGGGATCCTCCAGCACCGCCATCTGCTTCTCGGCGTTGTTGATGAAGTAGGGCGACAGGTAGCCGCGATCGAACTGCATGCCTTCCACCACGTCCAGCTCGTTCTCCAGGCCGGAACCGTCTTCCACGGTGATGACGCCTTCCTTGCCCACCTTGTCCATGGCGCTGGCGATGATGTCGCCGATGCTGGCGTCGGAGTTGGCGGAGATGGAACCCACCTGGGCGATTTCCTTGCTGGTGGTGCAGGGCTTGGAGATGGCCTTCAGTTCCTCGGTGACGGCGATCACGGCCTTGTCGATGCCGCGCTTCAGGTCCATCGGGTTCATGCCGGCGGCGACGAACTTCATGCCCTCGACCAGGATGGACTGGGCCAGCACGGTGGCGGTGGTGGTGCCGTCACCGGCGATGTCGGAGGTCTTGGAAGCGACTTCCTTGACCATCTG
>JBBIIR010000460.1:0-1647 GCA_037446455.1 Hydrogenophilales bacterium
TCCCTCGAAACCGAGGCGATGAAGCGTTCCGCCTCCACCAGGCCGAGTACGTCGATGAGGGCGTTCATGCCGGCCAGGCGGATTTCCGCGTCAGTTCTCATACCAGTTCTCCAGGTGGGCCAGGGCATCCCCCGGCAACAGGGCCAGGATGTCGCCATGGCCGCGCAGTTTCCGAATCAGGCGATCATCCGTGGAAACGAACAGTTCCGCGCCGGACAGCATCGCGCAGGCCACATGCAGGGCATCGTATACCCCCAGACCCAGCGCTTGCAGGTTCCGGGATCGGCCCAGGGCCGCGTCGTCGACCCGGATATGCACCGACGCGAGTCGACGCCATGCGCCGATCGCTCTGCCATGCTCGGGGAAAGGGTTCTTGGCGTTTTCATAATCCAGGATGGAGGACCAGACCAGTTCGCACTGGCCTTCGCGAACCTTCTGCTGCAAGACGAGCTTGGCCTCGGTTTCGAGGCGAATCCGGGTCTGTCCCTGATCATCATAGGGGCGGTTGAAACAGCAAAGGTCCAGATAGATGCGCATGCTCAGCCTTCGTAGTGCTGGCCGATCCACTCCCGATATGCGCCGCTGGCGACGTTCTCGACCCATTGCATGTTGTCCAGATACCACCGCACCGTCTTGCGGATGCCGGTGGCGAAGGTCTCGGCGGGTTTCCAGCCGAGTTCGCGATGAATTTTGCCGGCGTCGATGGCATAGCGGCGGTCGTGGCCCGGCCGATCCTTGACGTAGGTGAGCAGGCGCTCATAGGGGCCGGCGGGGTCGGCTTGCATTTCGTCCAGCAGGCCGCAGACGATCTTCACGATGTGGAGATTGGGCATCTCGTTCCAGCCGCCCACGTTGTAGGTCTCGCCCAGACGGCCCTTGTCCAGCACCGCGCGGATGGCGGAGCAGTGGTCCGTCACGTACAGCCAGTCGCGCACGTTCATGCCGTCGCCGTAGATCGGCAGCGGCTTGCCCTTGGTCGCGTTGAGGATCATCAGCGGAATCAGCTTCTCCGGGAACTGGTAGGGGCCGTAGTTGTTGGAGCAGTTCGTGGTCAGCGTGGGCAGGCCGTAGGTGTGGTGGTAGGCGCGCACCAGATGGTCGGAGGAAGCCTTGCTGGCGGAGTAGGGGCTGTTCGGGGCAAAGGGCGTTGCCTCCGTGAACGGGGCGTCGTTTGGTCCCAGGGAGCCGTAGACCTCGTCGGTGGAGACGTGCAGGAAGCGGAAGCCGGCCTTGTCCGCCTCGGACAGGTTCATCCAGTGGCCGCGGGCTTCTTCCAGCAGGTGGAAGGTGCCGACGATGTTGGTCTGGATGAAGTCCTCGGGGCCGTGGATGGAGCGGTCCACGTGCGACTCGGCGGCGAAGTTGACGATGGCGCGCGGGCGGTGCTCGGCCAGAAGCCTGCCCACCAGGGCGCGGTCGCCGATGTCGCCTTGGACGAAGACATGGCGGGGGTCGCCTTGCAGGCTGACCAGGTTCTCCAGGTTGCCCGCGTAGGTCAGCTTGTCCAGGTTGAGGACGGGCTCGTCGTTGAGCCGCAGCCAGTCCAGGACGAAATTCGCGCCGATGAAGCCGGCGCCGCCGGTGACCAGGATCATGCTTGTTCTCCTTCGAATCCGTTGGGATTGGCCGACTGCCAACGCCAAGTGT
>JBBIIR010000461.1:0-1625 GCA_037446455.1 Hydrogenophilales bacterium
ATTGCCTGACGCGGGTGCACGGTGGGCAGGATCACCGCCTGCAACACCATTTCCGTGGGCGCCGAGGCCTGGGAAGGTTGCCAAACCAGTGCGACCGCCAAGTGCAGAACCATCACCGCAATCACGGCGGGCACGTTGACCCCCTCTTGCCGGACAGGCCATGGGGTCGGTGTGGCGACGCTCATCGCACCGCGCCCGCGGCTTCGGCGGTTGCCACTTCCGGCACATAGACCATGGTGCCGTCGCGCATGCGATAGGCCACGCCCGCCTTTTCGCCCTCGCCCTGGCCGATCTGGCCGCTGGCCTTGTAGCGCTCGAGCTTCTCGCCCTTCTTCACCAGCATTTCCATCGTCGGCTTGCCGGCATCGGTGATGACGGTCACGTCCTTTTTGGTGAAGGGATCGAGCAGCGGGTTCTGCGCCACGGTGATGAGCAGGGCGGCGATGATCACCAGGAAGATGTCGATGAGGTTCACCACCGACAGGATGGGATCGTCGCTCTCGGGTTCTTGCAGCAGCTTCATGCCGGGCTCCCTTGCGGGACGGGTTTCGCGTCGGCGGCCGCGACAGTCATTTCGCGGCGGGCGTTGAGCCAGGCCAGCTCCTCGGCCAGCCAGCGGCGCCGCACCGAAACGATCCAGAAGGTGATGGAGGCGGCGATCAGCGCCAGAATGACGGCCGAAAAGGCGACGATCAGATTGTCCGAAACCTGCGCGAGGTTGCCGTCGGACAAGCCCTTGAGCGCCGGGCCCATGGGGATCATGGTGGCGACCAGGCCCAGCATGGGGGCCACGCGGGTGGCGATGCGGGCGTGTTCCAGCATCTTGTGGGCGGCCACGTCCAGGTCATCCTTGGTATGGTTCGGGTTGGCCCGGGCGTAGGCCAGCAGGGGATGGCCCGGCCCGGCGCGCATGCCAGCGCGCCGCTGCCACCATTGCACGGCGAAGGCGCCGAGCGCGTAGAACGCATAAAAGAACAACAGGGCAATGACGGCGAGCGTCGGGATCAGGAAAACCTGACCGGCCTGGTACATCAAGACTTCAAAGTTGTGCCCCATGTCGCATGACTCCTATCGGTGAAAAATCGTGAAAAATCGGAATGCGGGCAAGCGCCCGAACGGATGCAAGGCGCCGGCTACCGCGACTGCTTGCAGCAAGCCTGCCGCGCGGCTAACATACACACTAACCAATACACACACGGAGTCCGTCATGGATACCCTCGTCAGTCGCCTGTTCATGAACGGCAACAGCCAGGCCGTGCGCATTCCGCGCGAATTCCGGCTCGCTGCGAGCCGGGTCGAAATTCGCCGCACGCCGGAAGGCGATCTGCTGATCCACCCGCTGCCCGCCAGTCGCGGCGAAGCGCTGCTCGAAGCGCTGTCCGGCTTCGACGATGATTTCGTCGCGGCGCTGGAAGCCGGCCGGCGCGAACAGCCTCCATCGCAGGAGCGCGAAGCCCTGTGATCTACCTGCTCGACACCGACACCCTCATCTACCTCATCAAGGAACGGCCACCGGCTGTGGCGGAACGGGTCGATGCGCTGTCGGCCGATGATCGTCTCGGCATGTCCTTCGTCAGCTTCGCCGAACTGCTCAAGGGCGCCGAACGCAGCGTCCGCAAGATGGA
>JBBIIR010000462.1:0-1617 GCA_037446455.1 Hydrogenophilales bacterium
GGCCGCGAAGCGGAGCCCGGAATCCAGAAAAAACGTCCATAAAACCTCTGGATTCCGGGTTCTGCCCTGACGGGCAGCCCCGGAATGACGGTTCTTGGGGATAGCTGAGTTTGATGGCTAATCAGGAAAAAACTTAACCATCGCCGCCCTGTACAAGGATTAGACTGAACCCAGTTCGCCCATACGAAGAAGACGAGCATGACCGAGACACGAGGAGATTCGGCGGCGGCGCCGCCGGATTTGGCAGACATCCTGGCCCGCCACGGCGGCAAGCCGCATCGCCTGCTGCAGGTGCTGCTGGAAATCCAGGCCAGCCGACAGCGCATCTCACCCGATGTCGCCGCCGCGGTGGCGGAAGGCCTTGGCGTGCCGGTGGCGCGGGTGCGCGGCGTCATCGGTTTCTATGCCTTTCTCGCGGAAAAGCCCTGGGGCCGCTACCGCGTGCTGTTCTCCGACAACATCACCGACCGCATGCTGGGTAACATGGAATTGCTCACCGCCCTGTGCGAGAAGCTGTGGGTGGAGCAGGGCCGCATGTCCGAGGACGGCCTGGTGTCGGTGGACACCACCTCCTGCACCGGCCTGTGCGACCAGGGCCCGGCCATCCTGGTGAACGGCCGGGCCATCGCGCATGTCACGCCGCAGAGGCTGGAGCGGATCGCCGAACTGATCCTGGCGCAAACCCCGCTGGAAGCCTGGCCGCGGGAACTGTTCGCCATCGAGGATCACATCCGCCGGCGCGACATCCTGCTCGAGCATGGCCTGCAGCCCGGCGACGCGCTGCGCGCCGCCCTCGCCCGCGGCGCCGAGTCCCAGGCCGAACAGGCGGCGAACGCGCGTTCCTGGCGCGAGGGCCACGGCGGCGGCCCCAGCGGCCCGGCCGCCACCCTGGAGGAGATCAAGCGCGCCAACCTGCGCGGTCGCGGCGGCGCCGGCTTCTCCACCGGCCTGAAGTGGGAAGCCTGCCGCAACGCGCCGGGCAGGATCCGCCACGTGGTGTGCAATGCCGACGAGGGCGAGCCCGGCACCTTCAAGGACCGGGTGTTGCTGCGCGCGTATGCCGACCTGGTGTTCGAGGGCATGGCCGTGTGCGCCTACGCCATCGGCGCCAGCCACGGTTTTCTCTACCTGCGCGGCGAATACCGCTTCCTGCTGGAGCCGCTCAATGAAGTGCTGGCCCGGCGCCGCGCCGCGAAGCTGCTGGGACCGTCGATACTCGGCCAGGCCGGCTTCGACTTCGACATCGACATCCACCTGGGCGCCGGCGCCTACGTCTGCGGCGAGGAATCGGCGCTCATCGAATCGCTCGAAGGCAAGCGCGGCGTGCCGCGCAACCGGCCGCCCTATCCGGTCACCCACGGCTACCTGCAACAACCGACGACGGTGAACAACGTCGAGACTTTTTGCGCCGCCGCCCTCATCGCCAAGCACGGCGGCGACTGGTATCGCGCCATCGGCACCGCCAAGTCGGCCGGCACCAAGCTGCTGTCGGTGGCCGGCGACTGCGCCCGGCCCGGCATCTACGAAGTTCCCTTCGGCACCCCGGTGCGCCAGGTGCTGGAGGATTGCGGCGCGGCGGATACCCTGGCGGTGCAGATCAGCGGTCCTTCCGGCATC
>JBBIIR010000463.1:0-1601 GCA_037446455.1 Hydrogenophilales bacterium
CTGCACCATGGCGTCGACCAGGTCCAGTTTGATGGTCTTCTCGCCCCAGGTGACCTTGCCGGCCTCCATCGGCCCGCCCGAGACGAACACGGCCGGGATGTTGAGGCGCAGGGCAGCCATCAGCATGCCGGGGGTGATCTTGTCGCAGTTGGAGATGCACACCAGCGCGTCCGCGCAGTGCGCGTTGACCATATATTCCACGGAATCGGCGATGACTTCCCGGCTGGGCAGGGAGTACAGCATGCCGCCGTGGCCCATGGCGATGCCGTCGTCGACGGCGATGGTGTTGAATTCCTTGGCGACGCCGCCGGCCGCCTCGATCTCGCGCGCCACCAGTTGACCCAGGTCCTTCAGGTGCACGTGGCCGGGCACGAACTGGGTGAAGGAATTGGCCACGGCGATGATGGGCTTGTCGAAATCGCCATCCTTCATGCCGGTGGCCCGCCACAGGGCGCGGGCGCCGGCCATGTTGCGGCCGTGGGTGGTGGTGCGGGAGCGGTACTGGGGCATAGGGTTCAGGTGTCGGAGGTCGGGTTGCAGAAGTCAGCGGTCGGCGTGATGCCGGCCTTGCGTGGATATTTACTGTAACCTGTAACCCGTCCCCTGTAACCTGAACCCCATGCTCGTCCATCCCCAGTTCGATCCCATCGCCGTCGCCCTCGGCCCCCTCGCCGTGCGCTGGTACGGCCTGATGTACGTGCTCGCCTTCGCCGCCTTCGTCCTGCTCGGCCGCTGGCGCGCGCGCGCCTATCCGGAACGGGGCTGGCAAGTCACCGAGCTCGACGATCTTTTGTTCTGGGGCGTCATCGGCGTGGTCGTGGGCGGCCGCCTCGGCCAGGTGCTGTTCTACGATCCGGCCTATTACCTGGCCAATCCCGCCGAAATCCTGGCGGTCTGGAGGGGCGGCATGTCCTTCCACGGCGGCCTCCTCGGCGTGCTGCTGGCGCTGGCCTGGCACGCGCGCAAAACCGGCCGGTCGTTTCTGGAAGTGGGCGATTTCGTCGCCCCCCTGATACCCCTGGGCCTCATGCTCGGGCGCATCGGCAACTTCATCAACGGCGAACTGTGGGGACGCCCGGCCGACCCCGCCCTGCCCTGGGCCATGGTCTTCCCCCAGGTCGACGCCCTGCCGCGCCATCCTTCCCAGCTTTACCAGGCCGGGCTGGAGGGCCTGCTGCTGTTCGTCATTCTCTGGCTCTACACCCGCGCGCCGCGTCCCGTGGGCGCCGCCTCCGGCCTCTTCCTGGTTGGCTACGGCGGCTTCCGCTTCCTCGCCGAGTATTTCCGCGAACCGGATCCCGGCATCTTCGGTCACTCCGACGTGATCAGCATGGGCCAGTGGCTGTCCCTGCCGATGATCCTCGCCGGCCTCTGGCTATGGACCCGCGCCCGCCAGCGCGCACCCGGCTAGGAGCCCCCAGGGCTTTTCGCTATACTGCGCGCCGGATTCAAGTCAGGGCCGATAGCTCAGCTGGGAGAGCGCCGCGTTCGCAATGCGGAGGTCGAGGGTTCGATCCCCTTTCGGTCCACCATTTCATCATCCGATAACATCCGAAGCAGTCCCCTAAACCCGCCTAAGTGCGGGTTTTTTATTGGTTTTT
>JBBIIR010000464.1:0-1601 GCA_037446455.1 Hydrogenophilales bacterium
CCCCGAGCAGGCGGGCCGCCGCCGTCTTGTTGCGCCCGGTCCTGGCCAGGGCGTCGAGGATCGCCTTGCGCTCGGTGGCGTCCAGGAAGGCCTGCAACCCGCCCTCGGGCTGGCCCTCGCCCCCTCCCTCCTCCGCCTCTTCCATGGGCGCCAGCAAGAGATCGTCGCGGCCGATGCGGGCGCCGTCGGACAACGCCAGGGCGCGCTCCAGGATGTTCTCCAATTCGCGCACGTTGCCGGGAAAGTCGTAGCGCGACAGCGCCTCCAGGGCGGCGGCCTCCACCTCCGGCGCCGCGCGGCGCGAGGCCGCGCACAGGCGAGCGAGAACGTGGCTGGTCAGTTCCGGCAGATCCTCGCGCCGCTCGCGCAGAGCGGGCATGCGCAGGGCGATGACGTTGAGCCGGTAGTAGAGATCGTGGCGGAAACGGCCCTGGTTCACCGCCGCCTGCAAATCCTGGTGCGAGGCGCTGATGAGCCGCGCGTCGACGGCTTCCTCCGCCACGCCGCCGACCCGCCGCACGCATTTTTCCTGGATGGCGCGCAGCAGCTTGACCTGCATGGCGAGCGGCAATTCGACCACCTCGTCGAGGAACAGGGTACCGCCCCGCGCCGCCTGGAAAAAACCTTCGCGGTCGGCATCGGCGCCGGTGAAGGCGCCCTTGCGGCAGCCGAAGAACTCGCTCTCCATCAGGTTCTCCGGGATGGCGCCGCAGTTCACCGCGACGAAGGGCCCCTCGGCGCGGGCGCCGCCGGCGTGGATCAGGCGCGCCGCCACTTCCTTGCCGGCGCCGGTCTCGCCGGTGATGAAGACCGGCGCCTGGCTGCGCGCCACCTTGTCGATGAGGACGCGCACCTGCTGCATGGCGCTGGAACGGCCGACCAGGGGGCGGTCGCCCAGCGGCGGCGGCGAGGTGTCGGACACCCTGATGGCCGAGCGCACCAGGCTGCGCACCTTTTCCGGCGTGACCGGTTTCTCCACGTAATCGAAGGCGCCGGCCTTGAGGGCGGCCACCGCGTTCTCCGCCGAACCGAAGGCGGTGATGACCGCCACCGGCAGTTGCGGCAGCTGCTCGGCGATGTGGCGGACGATGGCGATGCCCTCCCCGTCCGGCAGACGCATGTCGGTCAGACACAGGTCGAAGCCCCCCTTCTCCAGTTGCGCCATGGCCTCCGCCACGGTCTTCGCCCGCGCGCTGTCCAGGCCCATGCGCAGCATGTCCATTTCCAGCAGATCGAGCAGATCGGGTTCGTCGTCGACCAGCAATACACGCGGTTTTTTCATGGGCTCTCTCCCCGTCAACAGGGTGGCGCCTGGCAGGCCAGCCGGAACACGGCGCCTTCCTGGCCTTCGACGTAGCGCAGCGCCGCCCGGTTGGCCTCCGCCAATTCCCGCGCGATGTACAGCCCCAGGCCGGTGCCCTGCTTGTCCGTGGTGTAGAACGGCTCGAACAGGTGGGCGCGGACTTCCGGGGTGATCGGCGGCCCGTCGTTGCCCACCTCGATCTCGGTGCGATCCTCGGCGGCGGCGACGCGAATGCGGATGCTGCCGGGCCGGCGGCTGCAGTAGCGCCAGGCGTTGCGCATCAGGTTCCACAGGATCA
>JBBIIR010000465.1:0-1598 GCA_037446455.1 Hydrogenophilales bacterium
AGGGGCTGGGGGTGAGGGAACGACCTCTGCGCAATCTACCGGCGCTCCCTCACCCCAACCCCTCTCCCGGGGGGAGAGGGGCTTGCGGCACGGGGACGTGGTGATCGCCGCGATCACCTCCTGCACCAACACCTCCAACCCCGGCGTCATGCTGGCCGCCGGACTGTTGGCGAAGAAGGCGGTGGCCAAGGGGCTGAAGACGCCGGCGCATGTGAAGACCTCGCTCGGCCCCGGCTCCCGCGCCGTCACCGAATACCTGAAGGCCGCGAACCTGCTGGAACCCTTGGCGAAACTGGGCTTCAACGTGGTGGGCTACGGCTGCACCACCTGCATCGGCAACTCCGGTCCGCTGCCGGAAGCGGTGGAAAAGGAAGTGCTGGACAAGGATCTGGTGGCCTGCTCGGTGCTGTCGGGCAACCGCAACTTCGAGGCGCGGGTGCACCAGAACGTGAAGGCCAACTTCCTGATGAGCCCGCCGCTGGTGGTGGCCTTCGCCCTGGCCGGGCGGGTGGACATCGACGTGGCCAACGAGCCGATCGGCCAGGGCGCCGACGGCCCGGTGTTCCTCAAGGACATCTGGCCCAACGCCGCCGAGGTGGCCACCCTGCTCACGCATGCCGCCAACGCCGACACCTACCGGGCCATCTATGCCGACGTGGGCGCCAACAACCCGCTGTGGGACGCGGTGCCCTCCTCTTCCGGCCAGGTCTATGCCTGGGATACGGCCTCCACCTACATCCAGGAACCGCCCTTCTTCGCCAACGCCGCCAGGCCCAACCCGGCCATCCGCGGCGCCCGCGCCCTGGCCGTGTTCGGCGATTCGGTGACCACCGACCACATCAGCCCGGCCGGCAACATCAAGGCCGCCGCCCCCGCCGGGAAATACCTGGTGGAGCACGGCGTGGCCCAGGCCGACTTCAACTCCTATGGCGCCCGCCGCGGCAACCACGAGGTGATGATGCGCGGCGCCTTCGCCAACGTGCGCATCAAGAACCTGATGATCCCCGGCTCCGAGGGCGGCGTGACCCTGCACGGCGGCGAGCAGATGTCGATCTACGACGCGGCCATGCGCTACCAGGCCGCGGGCGTGCCGCTGATGGTCTTCGCCGGCGAGGAATACGGCACCGGCTCCAGCCGCGACTGGGCCGCCAAGGGCACCCAGTTGCTGGGCGTGAAGGCGGTCATCGCCAGGAGCTTCGAGCGCATCCACCGCTCCAACCTGGCCGGCATGGGCGTGCTGCCCATCCAGTTCAAGGAGGGTCAGGGCGCGGCGGACCTGGGCCTCAGGGGGGACGAAAGCTTCGACCTGCTGGGCCTGGAAAACGGCATCGTGCCGCAACAGGATTTGACCCTGGTCATCAACAGGGCGGACGGTTCCAGCCAGAATGTGGTCGTCAAGCTGCGCCTGGATACGCCCATCGAAATCGAGTATTACCAGGCCGGCGGCATCCTGCCCTATGTGCTGAACCAGTTGCTGGCCTGAGAGGATGTGAATAAATGCCCGCGCTAACCCATTACGTCATTCCCGCGCAGGCGGGAATCCAGATTGTCCATCTGATTGATATTCAAGGAAGCCAGGCCTGCGAACTGATAGGGGT
>JBBIIR010000466.1:0-1595 GCA_037446455.1 Hydrogenophilales bacterium
ATCCTGCTGCTGTCCGAGCGGGAAATCGCCGGTCCCGGCCCGGAGCGGGCGGTGGTGTTCCAGAACCACAGCCTGCTGCCTTGGCTGACCTGCTTCGGCAACGTCTATCTGGCGGTGGAGCGGGTGTTCGGCGCCAGGGAAGCCAAGGCCAAACTGAAGGAACGTACCCAGGCCGCCCTGGAGCTGGTGGGCCTCGCCCACGCCATGCACAAGCATCCCGGCGAGATTTCCGGTGGCATGAAGCAGCGCGTCGGCATCGCCCGCGCCCTGGCCATGGAACCCAAGGTGCTGCTGCTGGACGAGCCCTTCGGCGCCCTTGACGCGCTGACCCGCGCCGGCTTGCAGGACGAGTTGATGCGCATCGTCCAGGAGACCCACGCCACCACCCTCATGGTTACCCACGACGTCGACGAGGCGGTGCTGCTGTCCGACCGCATCGTCATGATGACCAACGGCCCCGCCGCCACCATCGGCGAAGTGCTGGACGTGGACCTGCCGCGTCCGCGCGATCGCCTGAAGCTGGCGGAGAACGCCCACTATCACCACCTGCGCGGCCAGGTGCTGGAGTTCCTCTACCAGAAGCACATGAAGAAGGCGGCGTAGGGTGAGGACTGAGTGCTGAGTGGGGGTGCTCAGTCCTCGCTACTCAGTCCTCGGTCCTGTCTTTTGTGTTCGGGGTGTTGCGTATAAAATGCGCAGCTTTCGTCCGCCGTCCCCTCCCCGGTTCTTTCATGCGCATCGGTTCCTTCCAGCTCAAGAACAATCTGATCGTCGCGCCCATGGCGGGCGTCACCGATCGGCCGTTCCGCCAGCTGTGCAAGAAGATGGGCGCCGGCATGGCGGTGTCGGAAATGGTGACCTCGAATTCGCTGTTGTACGGCTCGGCCAAGACCAAGCGCCGGGCCAACCACGCGGGCGAAGTCGAGCCGGTCTCGGTGCAGATCGCCGGCAGCGATCCGGCCATGATGGCGGAGGCGGCCCGCTACAACGCGGGCGAGGGCGCCCAGATCATCGACATCAACATGGGCTGTCCGGCGAAGAAGGTGTGCAACGTCATGGCCGGTTCCGCCCTGTTGCAGGACGAGCCCCTGGTGGGGCGCATCCTGGAGGCCGTGGTGCGGGCGGTGCCGGAAACGCCGGTGACCCTGAAGATCCGCACCGGCTGGGACCGATCGCACAGGAACGCGCTCGCCATCCTGCGCATCGCCCAGGAAGCCGGCATCCAGGCCCTGGCCATCCACGGCCGCACCCGCGCCTGCGGCTATTCCGGCGAGGCGGAGTACGAAACCATCGCGGCGGTGAAGGCGGCAGCGTGCATCCCGGTCATCGCCAACGGCGACATCACCACGCCGGAGAAGGCGAAGTACGTGTTGGATACGACCCGGGCCGACGCCGTCATGATCGGCCGCGCCGCCCAGGGCCGGCCCTGGCTGTTCCGCGAGATCGGCCATTTCCTCGCCAGCGGCGAGAAGCTGCCGGCGCCGGAAGTGGCGGAAATCCACGAGGTGCTGCGGGCCCACCTGGAAGATCTCTACGCGTTCTACGGCCAGCCCGCCGGCCTGCGCATGGCGCGCAAGCACATCGCCTGGTACACG
>JBBIIR010000467.1:0-1578 GCA_037446455.1 Hydrogenophilales bacterium
CATGCCGCAGACATACATGCGCACCCGACCGGGGGTGATGGGGACGAATGCCTCTTTCCGCCGCGTCAGCGAGTTGTGGACCTGGAGCATCAGCCCTGCTCCTTCGTCCAGGAATCCTTGAGGGTGACGGTACGGTTGAACACCGGCCGCCCACCCGCTTTGTGCTCGAAGCGGTCGGCGCAGAAATAGCCCAGCCGCTCGAACTGGTAGCGGGTCTCGGGTTCGGCGCCGCGGACGCAGGCCTCCGCCCAGCCCGTCACCACTTGCAGGGAATCCGGGTTGAGGAATTCCAGGAAGTCGCGGCCCTTGTGACCATCCGGAATGGGATCCAGGAACAGGCGCTCGTACAGACGCGCCTCGATGGCCACGGCGTGGGCGGCGGACACCCAGTGGATGACGCCCTTCACCTTGCGCCCCACCGGGTTCTGGCCCAGGGTGGTGGGATCGATGGCGCAGCGCAGTTCCACCACCTGGCCGTCGGCGTCCTTCACCACTTCCTCGCACTGGATGACGTAGGAATAGCGCAGCCGCACCTCGCCCCCCGGTGTCAGGCGCTGCCAGCCAGGGGGCGGGGTTTCCGCGAAATCGTCGCGCTCGATCCAGATCTCCCGTGCGATGGGCACGTCCCGCTCGCCGAACTCCGGATGCTGGGGATGAAAGCCGGCGGCGCGGGAGGCGGTGACGCCTTCCGCGAAGTTGGTCAGCACCACCTTGATGGGATTCAGCACCGCCATGACGCGGGGCGCCTTGGCTTCCAGGTCCTCGCGGACGGCGCCTTCCAGCACCGCCATGTCGACGATGTTCTCGCTCTTCGAGATGCCGATGCGACGGGCGAACTCGCGAATGCCGGCGGGCGTGTAGCCGCGCCGGCGCATGCCGTGGATGGTGGGCATGCGCGGATCGTCCCAGCCGGAAACGATGCCCTGGGTCACCAGTTGCAGCAGCTTGCGCTTGCTGGTGATGGTGTAGTGCAGTTCCAGGCGGGAGAACTCGATCTGGCGCGGGTGCGACGGCACCGGCAACTGCTCCAGCACCCAGTCGTACAAGGGCCGGTGATCCTCGAACTCCAGGGTGCACAGGGAGTGGGTGATGCACTCCAGGGCATCGGAGATGCAATGGGTGTAGTCGTACATCGGGTAGATGCACCACGCATCGCCGGTGCGGATGTGATGCGCCCGCTTGATGCGGTAGATGACCGGGTCGCGCAGGTTGATGTTGGGGCTCGCCATGTCGATCTTGGCGCGCAAGGTCTTGGCCCCGTCGGCGAATTCGCCCGCCTTCATGCGCCGGAACAGGTCGAGGCTCTCCGCCGGCGAGCGGTCGCGGTAAGGGCTGGGGCGGCCGGGCTCGGTGAGGGAGCCGCGGAACTCCCGCATCGCCTCGGGAGTCAGGTCGCAGACGTAGGCCTTGCCCTGCTCGATCAGGTTCTCGGCGTAGTCGTACAGAGCCTGAAAATAATCGGAAGCCCAGCGCACCTCGCCGTTCCACTGGAAGCCCAGCCAGCGCACGTCTTCCATGATGGCATTGGCGTATTCCTCGGATTCCTTTTCCGGATTGGTGTCGTCGAAGCGCAGGTTG
>JBBIIR010000468.1:0-1576 GCA_037446455.1 Hydrogenophilales bacterium
GCACGACCATCCCGTGGACATGCACCTCGATGCGGTGGCGGGCCGCGAGGCGGAACTGGACGGCCTGTGGACGAAATACCTGGCCGCCAAGCTGACCGAGGAGGAAAAGCAGCTCGCGGCGGATTTCGCCGACAAGCGCAAGGCCTGGGTGAGCAAGCTGCTGGCCGTCTCGGCGGCAATGCGGGCGGGGAATTTCGGCAATGAGGTGCTGCACGCCTTCCTGGTGGCGGTGCGTACCGAAGGCAAGACCGCGCACGAGGCCCTGGCCAAGCTCATGGCGATCCAGACCCAGGTGGCGAAGGCGGAATTCGAGCGCGCCGAAGCCGCGTACCAGCGCGGTCGTCTGATCTATCTCCTCCTGTTCGTGGTCGGCCTGGTATCCGTGCTGTCCCTGGCCCACTTCACCGTGCGTCACTTCAGCCGTTCCCTGCGCGAGGCCGGCGAGGCCGCGGAAGCCATCGCCGCCGGCGACCTTACCCGCGCCATGCCCAAGGCGGGCGGGGACGAGATCGGCGCGCTCATCGTCCGTCTTACCCGCATGCGTGACGGCCTGCGCGAGTTGATCGCCGCCATGGTGGGCAATGCCCAGGCGCTGGCGCGATCGGCCGCCGACCTGTCCGCCTCGGCGGCGGGCAGCGCCCGCTCCACCGAGATGCAGGCCGAGGCGGCCTCCAGCATGGCGGCCTCGGTGGAACAGTTGTCCGTGTCCATCGACCAGGTGGAGGAGCACGCGCGCGAGGCGCGCGCCGTCACCGAGGATTCCAGCGCCCGCTCCGGCGAGGGCGGCCGCATCATCCACCAGGCGGCGGGCGAGATGAAGCGCATCGCCGAGGCGGTCAACGGCACGGCCTCCACCATCCGCGAGCTGGAGGGATATTCCGACCAGATTTCCAGCATCGTCCAGGTCATCAAGGACATCGCCGACCAGACCAACCTGCTGGCCCTGAATGCCGCCATCGAGGCGGCGCGCGCCGGCGAGCAGGGCCGCGGCTTCGCCGTGGTGGCGGACGAGGTGAGGAAGCTGGCGGAACGCACCGGCAACTCCACCCAGGAGATCGGCGCCATGATCGCCAAGATCCAGCAGGGCACCGAGCGCGCCGCGCAGGAAATGGAGGCCGGCGTGCGGCAGGTCGACGAGGGCGTGAGTCTCGCGCACCAGGCCGGCGATTCGGTCACCGGCATCCAGGCCGGCGCCGAGCGCGCCACGCATGCCGTCGACGATATCAGCCTGGCCCTCAAGGAGCAGACCGTCGCCGCGCGCGACATCGCGCAGAAGGTGGAACGCATCGCCGAAGGTTCCGAGCAGAACAGCGCGGCGGTGGCCCAGACCGCCGCCGCCGCGCGGCGACTGGAACAACTGGCCGCCGAACTGAACGCCCTGGCGGCACGCTTCCGCGTCACCTGAGGGGCTTTGCTAACGGACATGACTTTGAGAAGACGCCCCGAAGCATGAAAGTCATGCCCGTTTCCCTCACCCCCAGCCCCTCTCCCGCCTGCGGGAGAGGGGAGCTTCGAGAAGTCGCCGTGCGACTTTCATAGATGGTCGCCCCGGTTTGCCAAGCCCTCAGTCAATGAC
>JBBIIR010000469.1:0-1548 GCA_037446455.1 Hydrogenophilales bacterium
TGCACGGAAATCTTCTACGACCACGGTCCGGAAGTGGCCGGCGGCCCGCCCGGCACACCCGAAGAGGACGGCGACCGCTACATCGAGATCTGGAACCTGGTGTTCATGCAGTACAACCGCGACGAGGCCGGCGTGCTGCACCCGCTGCCGAAGCCCTCGGTGGACACCGGCATGGGCCTGGAGCGCATCTCCGCGGTCATGCAGCACGTCCACTCCAACTACGAGATCGACCTGTTCCAGGCCCTGATCCGCGCCGCCATGCGGGAAACCGGCGCGACGGACGCGCGCAACAACTCCCTCAACGTCATCGCCGACCACATCCGCGCCTGCGCCTTCCTCATCGTCGACGGCATCATCCCCGGCAACGAGGGGCGCGGCTACGTGCTGCGCCGGGTCATCCGCCGCGCCATCCGCCACGGCTACAAGCTGGGCTGCAAGACCCCCTTCTTCCACAGGCTGGTGGCCGATCTCGCCGCCGTCATGGGCGAGGCCTATCCGGAACTGGTCGCCAATCAGGACCGCGTCACCGCCATGCTCAGGCAGGAGGAGGAGCGCTTCGCCGAGACCCTGGAACACGGCATGGGCGTGCTGGAGGAAGCGATGGCCTCCGAGGACCGCATGCTCGACGGCGACACCGTGTTCAAGCTGTACGACACCTTCGGCTTCCCCCTCGACCTCACCGCCGACATCGCCCGCGAGCGCGGCATCACCGTCGACTTCGCCGGCTTCGAGGCGGCCATGGAACGGCAGCGCGAACGCGCCCGCGCCGCCAGCAAGTTCACCATGGGCAAGGGCCTGGAATTCTCCGGCGACAAGACCGAGTTCGTCGGCTACGACAGCCTGGAGCAGGAAAGCCGCATCGTCGCCCTCTACAAGGACGGCACCCAGGTCGCCGAAATCAGCGCCGGCGAGCAGGCCGTCCTCGTCCTCGACCGCACGCCCTTTTACGCCGAGTCGGGCGGCCAGGCCGGCGACATCGGCGAGATCGCCTGCGGCCATGGCGGCTTCGTGGTCACCGACACCCAGAAAATCCAGGCCGACGTCTTCGGCCACAGCGGACGCCTCAGCGCCGGCCGGCTGGCTGTCGGCGATACGGTGAACGCGCGGGTCGACACCGAGGCCCGCCAGCGCGCCGCCTACAACCATTCCGCCACCCACCTCATGCATGCCGCCCTGCGCGCGGTGCTGGGCACGCACGTGGCGCAGAAGGGTTCCCTGGTCAACGCCGAGCGCACCCGCTTCGACTTCGCCCATCCCCAGCCGGTGACCGCCGAGGAGATCAAGCGCATCGAGGATCTGGTGAATGCCGAGATCCGCCGCAACCACCGCGTCGAAACCCGACTGATGCGGCACGCCGACGCCATCCAGGCCG
This sequence comes from Hydrogenophilales bacterium, assembly GCA_037446455.1. Taxonomy (GTDB): domain Bacteria; phylum Pseudomonadota; class Gammaproteobacteria; order Burkholderiales; family Thiobacillaceae; genus PFJX01. The sequence goes on from JBBIIR010000469.1 coordinate 1,373, forward strand.
GCGCCATGGCCCTGTTCGGCGAGAAATACGGCGACGAGGTGCGCGTGGTCGGCATGGGCGATTTTTCCACCGAGCTGTGCGGCGGCACCCACGTCCAGCGCACCGGCGACATCGGCCTGTTCAAGATCGTCGCCGAGGGCGGCGTCGCCGCCGGCATCCGCCGCATCGAGGCGGTC
>JBBIIR010000470.1:0-1515 GCA_037446455.1 Hydrogenophilales bacterium
CCGGTTGATGCCGGCCACCACCACGCCGGAGCCGCGCGGCAGGCGGTCGAGGATGTTGCCCCAGGGGTCGACGATCATCGAGTCGCCGTGCGTCTCCCGGCCGGAGAGGTGGTAGCCGCCCTGCGCCGGGGCGATGACGTAGGCCAGGTTCTCGATGGCGCGGGCGCGGATCAGGGTCTCGAAGTGGGCCTTGCCGGTGGTGGCGGTGAAGGCGGCCGGCACGACGATGAGGTCGACGCTGCCCATCGCCCGATACAGCTCGGGGAAGCGCAGGTCGTAGCACACCGACAGGCCCAGGCGGCCGAAGGGGGTTTCCACCACGACCACGCGGTCGCCGGCTTCGATGGTGGTCTGCTCCTTGTAATGCTCGTTGCCCAGGTCCAGGCCGAACAGGTGGATCTTGTCGTAGCGCGCCACCAGCTTGCCCTTGTCGTCGTAGACCAGACAGGCGTTGCGCACCTTCTTGGGGTTGTCGCAGGCCATGGGCAGCGAACCGCCCACCAGCCAGATGCCGTGCTTCTTGGCCTGGCCGGCGAGGAATTTCTGGATCGGGCCCTTGCCCTCGACTTCCCGCACGTTGACCTTGTCGGTGTCCTTCATGCCCATGATGGCGAAGAACTCCGGCAGGGCGACCAGCCGGGCGCCGGCCGCCACGGCCATCTCGATGAGTCGTTCCGCCTCCGCCAGGTTGGCGGCGACATTCGGGCCGGAAGCCATCTGCACGGCGGCCACGCGCACGATGCCGCCGCCGTCCGGGGCGGACTTGGGGGTGGCGCGGGACTTGGTTTTCGCGAAGCTGGCGGAATTGGCGCGGGTCACGGAGGGCTCCGGCTGGATTGGGCGTGTTCGAGGGTACACAAGGATTTCATGCCACCGCAATAGCTTGGCGCCGCGGGAAATCAGGGCGCGGGAGCCCCGCCGCTGTCGGGCGACTGTCTGGCGCGGGGTATCTTGGTCACGCCGGGTTCCGCCCAGCCGCCGGTAACGGCGTATTCGAAGGTGGTGGCCTGGCCCACCGGATCCTTCAGCACCTTGCCGGCGATGAAGGCGCCCAGGCCCACCGCCGGGCCGCCGAGCAGGGCGCCCGCCACCGCCAGGGAGTCGTCCAGCCGGGGTTGCACGCTGACGCGCAGGTTCTGGCTTTCCCGCCGCAGGTCGATGACGCCGCTCATGGAGACGCGCGCGGCGGGACCGTTCATGCGCAAGTCATTGGTGTAGGCCGAGCCGCGCTCCAGGTGGAGGTTGCCGGTGATGTCCTGGAAGGCGAAGCCCTCGGTGAAGATGTCGCGGAAATCCAGGGCGATGCGCCGGGGCAGGGCCTGCAGGCTGAGGATGCCGAGCAGCTTGGCGGCGCCGGGATCGGCCTTGAGGAACTGGCCCTGGCGGACCTTCACGTCGAGGTCGCCGAACAGCGTGGCCAGGCTGAAGTCCTCCAGGCCGCCGGTCCAGCCGAGCTGGCCGCTGACCTGCATGGGGCCGTCCTTGACAAGGCCGGGCTTGCCGAGGCCGCCGAGC
>JBBIIR010000471.1:0-1515 GCA_037446455.1 Hydrogenophilales bacterium
CGCGCACCACCGCGAGATAGCGTTTGTCCACGGCCCCCGCCATGAACCGGCGGCCGAGTTCGCGGCCCACCTCGGGGTCGAGGGCGAACAGCAGCACGCCCGAAGTACCCTTGTCCAGGCGGTGCACGGGATACACCGGCCGGCCGATCTGGTCGCGCAGCCGTTGCAGGGCGAAGCGGGTTTCGTGGCGATCGAGGTCGCTGCGATGCACCAGCAGGCCGCTGGGCTTGTGGATGGCGATGAGCCAGTCGTCGCGATAGAGAACGGGCAGATCGCTCGCGTTCATGAGGCCTTGGCGGCGGGCTCGCGTCGAGCGTAAGGTAGGCGCCATCGGCCTGGGAGCGGCACATGGACATGGACGAACGCGAAGGCATGCTGCGGGACATCCGCCGCGAGGCGGCACTGACCCGCCAATGGCTGGGCAAGGACGCCCTCGACGCGCGGGTCATGGCGGCCATCGCGGCGGTGCCGCGGGAGTTGTTCGTACCCGATGGCCTGCGGCCGCGCGCCTTCGACAACGGCCCGCTGCCCATCGGCCACGGCCAGACCATTTCGCAGCCCTTCATCGTCGCCCTGATGACCGACCTGCTGCGGCCGCGCGCCGACGACACCGTGCTGGAAATCGGCTGCGGCTCCGGCTACCAGGCCGCGGTGCTGAGCCGGCTGGTGCGCCGCGTCTACAGCCTGGAAATCGTGCCCGAGCTGGCCGCCGCGGCCGCCGCGCGCCTGGCCGCCCTGGGCTACGACAACGTCGAGGTGCGCCACGCCGACGGCTATGCCGGCCTGCCGGAACACGCGCCGTACGACGGCATCCTGGTCACCGCCGCCGCGCCGCATGTGCCGCCCGCCCTGCCGCAACAACTCGCGCCGGGCGCCCGCCTGGTCATCCCGGTCGGCCGACAGGGCTGGTCGCAGGAACTGCGCGTGCTGGAAAAGCGCGCCGACGGCGGGCTGGATGCCCGGAGCGTGCTGGACGTCGCCTTCGTGCCCCTCACCGGCCCGCATTGCGACGGCGATTAGCGCGCCGGAACCACCTCAACCTTGTTGACGAAGTAGAGGCTGGGGAAGGTGCGCTTCAGCGTCTTGCTGTGGAAATCGCGCATTTCCAGGCCGTCGTCGAACTGGATCGTATCGCCCGCCTTCACGGCGATGATGGTCGCCGCCAGCCAGCGCGTCTGCTTGCCCTGGGCAGCCTCGATGTAGGTGTAGGGCGGCGCCTTGATGGTGCTCACCACCTTCGCGGTCTGGGTCAGCGCGGCCGGCTTGCCGGAGGGGGGGGTGGCAAAGGCGGGGACGGCGAGGAACAGGGCAAACAGCAGGGACAGGATTTTCATGTGGACTCCGCGAGGGTGGCGAAAGGAACGGCGGCAAAACAGGGGGGCATGATAGCGCCGCCCCGGTCGCCGGAGCGGCGGCCGGGCGTGAAAAATCGGTATTCGAGTTAGGGTGATGAAACCGGCACGTGCCAGTCAAGCCGCCAGTTTGGCGCTTGCCAGCCTATTCAGGCTCACACCC
>JBBIIR010000472.1:0-6563 GCA_037446455.1 Hydrogenophilales bacterium
TCGCCGGCTTCTTCCTGTTCACCGAGCACCGCGCGCACTTGCTCGGCTTTCTGCCTTTCCTGCTGCTGGCGGCCTGTCCGCTGCTGCACCTTTTCCATGGCGGGCATGGAAACCATGCCGGGAAAGGCCCCGATGCGGGCGGCCCGAGATGAACGCCACTCCCGACTACGGCCTGTGGTCGCTGGTGATCGTCAACGCGGCGGTCTTCATCCTGTTCGCCTTCAGCTTCTTCAAGCCGCGGACCACGCGCGACTGGCGCTCGTTCGGCGCCTTTTCGGCGTTCCTGGTGGCCCTGTTCACGGAGATGTACGGCTATCCCCTGACCATCTATTTCCTCTCCGGCTGGCTGCAGAGCCGTTATCCCGAGGTGGACTGGCTGTCGCACGACGCGGGGCACCTCCTGGAGATGCTGTTCGGCTGGCGCGCCAATCCTCACTTCGGGCCCTTCCACGTGCTGAGCATGGTCCTGATCGGCGCGGGCTTCATCCTGCTCGCCAAGGCCTGGGGGCCGCTCTACGAGGCGCAGCGCGGCCATCGGCTGGCCACGACCGGGCCCTATGCCCGCATCCGCCACCCCCAGTACGTGGCCTTCATCCTGGTCATGCTGGGTTTCCTGGTGCAGTGGCCGACGCTCCTCACCCTGCTCATGTTCCCGGTCCTGGTGTTCATGTACGTGCGTCTGGCCCGCGCGGAGGAGCGCAGGGCGCGGCAGGAATTCGGCGAGGCCTGGCAGGAATATGCCGGCCGTACGCCTGCATTCATCCCTCGCTTCACCCTCATGACAGCGAGGACGGACTGACTCGCCGGTCATGCGGGGCTTGATGATGCGCCGCACCGGATGGCGCGGCGGGAAAGGAGGGGCAACATGAAACCTGGCATCTCCCTCATCGCGGTCGGTCACGCCTCCAGCCTGTTCCTGGCCATCACCTTCACCCTGTGCGTGGCTTTCGATCTGTTGTTCCCCGCCCACGCCATGTACGAATCCTGGCAAAAGCTGCTGCCCGGTTTCGAGTGGATCAGCTGGCAAAGCTATTTCCTGGGACTGGCGGAGAGTTACGGCTATGGCTGGTATTTCGCCCTGGTCTGGGTGCCGATCCACAACGCCTTCGCCGGGCGTGGTGCCGACGGACGAGAGCCGCGTTAGCGTAGGTACGGGCAGGACGGCCGGCATCGTGGGAACCGATCGTGCGTGTGACTTTGCCATCTCATCCGCATGCGATGGCCGGCCTGCTCACCCTGGCCGCCATGCTGCTTGCGCTCGTCCTGGCCAACTCGCCCCTGCGGGACGTCTACCAGGTGGTTCATCACCTGCCCGTTATGGTTCGGGTGAGCGTCGTTATCGGCTCGCTGCTATCAGCGATGGCGGGAATTGCCGCGTTCAGGAGCACGAGGCCTGGCCGTGCAGAGCCGAACGGCAACTGAGCGCCCCCAGGGCCGGGCCTGGCCCGGCCCGCCCCCCGTGGGGGTCAAGAAAGCTCGGGGCGGCCCTTCGTTTTCTTGAGAGCGGCATCACGCCCACGAGCGCCGTATGAGCATGTCTTCAAGCGTCGGCGTTGTCGTCCCGAGCGGACTCGCTCTGCCGCTCGCGGCAGTGTTCGTGGTGGCCATGGGCTTCGGCATTGTGTTGCCCGTACTGCCGTTTTTCTTAACGCGTGTTCTGGGTGCCATTGGAAACGAATCGATTGCCTGGCATACCGGCCTTCTTACCGCCGTGTACATGTTTTCGCTGTTTCTGTTTGCGCCGTTATGGGGGCGCGTGTCTGACCGTATCGGCCGGCGTGCAGTGATCCTGCTCGTGCGGATTTCGCTGAACGTGACCGGTGATTTCGCGTGATCGTGACCGATCAGGAGAAGGCGGATGCGTGGTGAGGGGATGATAAATCAATCGGTCACGATGAGCGCGAAATGAAGCGCATCGGCAGGGTTATCCACGGCGCCGACCGCCGTAGGTTCCTCCCTCACCGGAGGCGGGCGGCGCGGTGGGTAACCCGGATTCGGAGTGCGGGCGGTCATGCCCCCACCTTCGGGCGTTTGCGTTGCGACTCACCGCTGAGCGCCAGCTTGTGGGCCGCATGCAGCACGCGGTCGAGGATCGCATCGGCCAAGGTGGGGTCGTTCAGGTAGGCATGCCAGTGTTCCACCGGCAACTGGCTGGTGATCAGCGTCGCGCGTGAGCCGACCCGGTCGTCGAGCACCTCCAGCAGATCGTTGCGCTCGGCTTGGCCGAGGGGCGCCAGGCCCCAATCATCGAGGATCAGCAAATCGGTCTTCGCCAAGGCCAGCAGGCGTTTGCCGAAACTGCCGTCGCCATGCGCGATGCGCAACTCCTCGAACAGGCGTGGCGCTCTGGCGTAGACCACCGACAGCCCCTGGCGGCAGGCCGCGTTGCCGAGCGCGCAAGCCAGCCAGGTCTTGCCGCAACCGGTTGCCCCGGTAATCACCAGGTTCTGCTGGTGTCGGATCCACTGGCAGCTGCCCCACTGCGCGAAGGCCGCCTGGTCGAGCCCGCGGCCGCTGGCGTAGCGCACGTCCTCCAGGCAGGCTTGCGGCGCTTTCAACCGGGCCTCCCGGAGCAGGCGTTGAATGCGACGGTTGTCGCGATAGGTCTGCTCGCGATCGACCAGCAGGGCGAAGCGCTCGTCAAACGCCAGGGCGGTGGCGGCGGCGCTGCTGGGCTGTTCCTCGAACGCCTCGGCCATGCCGGGCAGGCGCAACGCGCGGAGGGTGGTAAGCGTGTGTTCCATCAACATGGGATGCCTTTCGTGGGTCAGTGGTAATACGCCGGGCCACGCACATTCGCGTGCTCCGGCAGGGCAAGCTCGGCCTGTGCCGGCGCGGTGGCGGGCTGACGGTCCAGGCCTTTCTCCAGGATCGAGGCCACGCTTTTGTAACGATGGCTGCCGATGGCCAGCGCCCGTTCGCAGGCGGCCTCCATGCGCGCCTGGCCGACGCTGCGCGCCAGACGCATGAGGCCCAGGCAGGCGCGGTAGCCTTGCTCGGGGTGTTGCTTCTCTTCCAGGAGACGTTCGACCAGTTGGCCGGTGGCCACCCCGACCGATTCGGCCCAGGCCACCATCTTCGCGGGGGACCAGCCGGCGTGCGCCCGGTGGGCGGCGGGCATGTGCGCGGTCGTGGTCGAATAGCCGCCCTTGCGGGGGCTGCGCGGGTGGCTGGCGACGCGGCGGCCGTGAGCGAGGACTTCGAGCGTGCTCCGGGTGACGCGCAGTTCCACCTCCTGGCGCACCAGTTGATGCGGCACGCTGTAGTAGTGGTGCTGGAACTCGACGTGATAGTCGATGTTGACCCGAGCGCGGCGCCACTCGGCCAAGACATACGGGCTGGCCGGGAGGGGTCGCAGATAGGGCGCGTCGAGGGCCGCGAAGGCGGAACGGCGGCAGCCCGGCAGCTTCTTGAACGGGCGGTCGTTGAGTTCCACCAGCAAGGTCGCGATGGCGGCATTCACCTCGGCCAGGCTGAAGAAGCGGTGATGGCGCAGCCGGGCCAGAATCCAGCGTTCGACGATCTGAACCCCGACCTCCACCTTGGCCTTGTCCTGCGGGCGCCGTGGCCGGGCCGGTAGGATGACCGTGCCGTAATGGGCGGCGAACTCGGCAGTCCCCCGGCTGGGCTCCGGCTCGTAGCGGTTGGAAACGGCGATGAGGGCGCGCGGGTTGTCCGGGACGATGAGGGCGGGGACGCCGCCGATGAAGGCCAGGGCCTCGCCGATGCCCTGGAGCCAGTCGGCCTGGGTCTGGCCGGGGGTGGCGCAGGCGTAGGTGTGGTTGGAGGCGCCCAGCACGGCGACGAAGATCTGCGCCCGGCCCACCTCGCCGGTGGTGGCGTCGATGACCGGCACGGTGGGGCCGGCGTAGTCGGCGAAGAGCTTCTCGCCGGCGCGGTGAACCTGCCGCATGGAACGCTTGAGGGTGCCGGCCCAGGCTCGGTAGCGGGTGCAGAACGCCGTGTACTGGTAGGCGCCGGCGCCGGTGTCGGCGCGGTACTCCTCCCACAGCAGCGTCAGGGTGACGCCCTTCTTCTTCAGTTCCTGGTGTACCCGGGCGTAGTCGGGTTCGATCTGGGCGGAAGCGCGTGTCGTTGGCGGGCGCGGGTAGAGCCGCCGCTCAAGCGCCCGGTCGTCCAGATCGTCCGGCAGCGGCCAAGTCAGGCCGGCGCCGGCGGCGAGCTTGAGATACTTGGCGACCACGCCCTTGGACACCCTGAGCGCGCCGGCGATCGCGTCAAGGCTCAGGTCGGTGGTGTGGCGGTAACGCAGTACGTCTCGGATCTTGCGCATGGATAGTCGCTCCTGGGGCATGCTCGCTCGCTTCGAAATAAAGCGGCGAGGCTAGTCCATCTATCCACACATCCCGCTTCTCTGACTCGGTCACGTTCAGCGCGAAATCGCGGTCACGTTCATGCGAAATGTCGGTCACGCTCTCGGCGAAATCACCAGTCACGGTGACGCGAAAAACGCAGTTGGGCCAGTCCACGATGAGGGGCAGGTCGATGAGGCCCCAGACATCCGGGGTGTCGGGCGGTGCCAAGTGGCCGGCCACCACGGCGATGTAGCGCTTGCGCACGCGGCGGGCGGCGAAGGCCATGCTGAGTAGGCGTTGCATCTCCGTGCCCCGGGCCGTGATGAGGAGGCCGGAGGTGTCCATGTCCAGGCGGTGGACGATGCGGGCGTCGGGGTATTCGGCTTGCACCCGGGCGCTCAGGCAGTCTTGCTTGTCCGGGCCCCGGCCAGGGACGGCCAGCAGGCCGCTGGGCTTGTCCAGCACCAAAAGGTGGTCGTCGGCGTGGATGAGGTGGAGGGACATGGAGGTCGTCGCGGAAGGATACCTTGCTCCCTCACCCCGGCCCTCTCCCGGAGGGAGAGGGGGGTTACCGCCTGGGTTTCTGGCCCCGGCCGCGGTGGCCGGTGGGCGCGGGCTGTTCCTGGCGGGCCACGGGTTGACCGCGGCCGGCACCGCGTCGCGGCGGTTTGGCGGGGGTCTCTGGCGCTTCTTCCCGGCGGGGGGCGTTGCGCGGTGCCTGGCGGCTGTCTTTGCGTGACTCGTTGCGGACCTCCTGGGGGCCACGGCGGCCGGCGTCCCGGGCGGGGCGTTCGTCCCGGCTCTGCTGACGGCCGGGGGCCTTGGCGTCGCGCCGGCCTTCACCTCTGGCTTCGCTACGTCCCTCTCCACGGGCTCCCCTGCCCTCACCCTCCTCCCGGCGCTGGCCTTCGAAGTAGCGGCGGCCGGTGCCGGCGGGCTGGTAGCTGGGGATGAGGTGCTGCTTGCTGTTGCCGATGAGGTCTTCCCGGCCCATCTCCTTGAGTGCGTCCCGTAGCAGGGGCCAGTTCTCCGGGTCGTGGTAGCGCAGGAAGGCCTTGTGCAGGCGGCGGATGCGGCCCTGGGTGACCACGGGCACGTCCTGCCCCCCGGCCAGCACCTTTTTCAGGGGGTTCTTGCCCGTGTGGTACATGGCGGTGGCGATGGCCATGGGGGTAGGCAGGAAGGTCTGCACCTGGTCCAGGCGGAAGTTGTTGGCCTTCAGCCAGAGGGCCAGGTGGAGCATGTCCTCATCCGTGGTGCCCGGGTGGGCGGCGATGAAGTAGGGGATGAGGTATTGCTCCTTGCCCGCCTCCCTGGAGTACTTCTCGAACAGCTGCTTGAAGCGCTCGTAGGTGCCGATGCCTGGCTTCATCATGTGGTGGAGGGGGCCTTCCTCCGTGTGCTCCGGGGCGATCTTGAGGTAGCCGCCGACGTGGTGCGTGACCAGCTCCTTCACGTATTCCGGCGACTGCACCGCCAGGTCGTAGCGCACGCCGGAGCCGATGAGCACCTTCTTGATGCCCGGCAGGGCGCGGGCCTTGCGGTAGAGCTGGATGAGGGGGCCGTGGTCCGTGCCCATGTTGGGGCAGATGTCCGGGAACACGCAGGACAGGCGGCGGCAGGCGGCCTCGATCTTCTCGTCCTTGCAGGCCAGGCGGTACATGTTGGCGGTGGGGCCGCCCAGGTCGGAGATGACGCCGGTGAAGCCCGGGGTCCTGTCGCGGATGGCCTCGATCTCGTGGAGGATGCTCTCCTCCGAGCGGCTTTGGATGATGCGGCCTTCGTGCTCGGTGATGGAGCAGAAGGTGCAGCCGCCAAAGCAGCCGCGCATGATGTTCACCGAGAAGCGGATCATCTCCCAGGCGGGGATCCTGGCGTCGCCGTAACTTGGATGCGGCGCACGGGCGTAGGGCAGGCCGAATATGGTGTCCATCTCCGCCGTGGTGAGGGGGATGGGCGGGGGGGTCAGCCAAACGTCCCGGTCCCCGTGGCCCTGGACCAGGGCCCGGGCGTTGCCAGGGTTGGACTCCAGGTGGAAGACACGGGAGGCGTGGGCATAGAGCACGTCGTTCTTTTCCACCTGCTCGTAGGCGGGCAGGCGCACCACGGTGTGGGCCCGGGCGTCCAGGATGGCGGCGCGGCGGGCTTCCTTGGTGATAAACCGGATTGGTGTGGCCTGTGCTGGCGGCACCGCCTTTCCCTCACCCCAACCCTCTCCCGGGGGGAGAGGGGGCCGAATACGCCCCT
>JBBIIR010000473.1:0-3119 GCA_037446455.1 Hydrogenophilales bacterium
CCGGTGCCGGAACGGCAGGGCCACGTCATCCAACTCTGTAATCCCCTGATTGAGTAAAGAGGGGAAGCGGGGCTGAACAAGCAGTCGGTTGACCGCTATGGTATCGGTATGGAAGAGCGGTCCTACAGCCTGGATGCCGGCGGAACGATCCCCCTCTTGGAGGGGGTGGTGCGCCCCATCGCGTCGGATGAGCGCGATCGCTGGGATGCGCTGATGCGCCGCCACCACTATCTCGGCTTCAACCGCACCGCCGGGCGGGCGCTGCGCCAGGTCGCGGAGTACCGGGGGCAGTGGCTGGCCCTGCTGCTCTGGCAGGCCAGTGCGCGGATGTGCGCCCCGCGTGATCGCTGGATCAACTGGTCGCGGCCGATCCAGTTTCAGCGTCTGCACCTGATTGCCAACAACGCCCGCTTTCTCATCCTGCCCTCGGGCAGGATCCCCAACCTCGCCTCCCGCGTCCTGAGTCTCAAGCCTCTCCCGCTGGCCGCCGACTGGCAAGCGGTTCACGGCCACCCGGTGTTGCTCGCCGAAACCTTTGTCGATCCGGCGCGCTTTCACGGCGGCCGCTACCGCGCCGCCAACTGGCAATGCCTGGGCCTGACCCGCGGCTTTGCCCGCGACGCCGGACGCTATGTGCACCATGGCGAGCCCAAGACGGTCTGGGTCTATCCCCTGCACCGACGCGCCCGCCACGGGTTGCGCCACCCCGTTGCCCACCCGGCCTGGAGCCAGACCATGCAAAACGTGACGTTGACCGACCTGGAAATGGCACGGTTGCGCGAGCCACTGCGCCAACTCCCGGAACCCCGCGGCGGCCGCCGCCAGCTGCATCCCCTGCCGACCGTGCTGACCATCGCGCTGGCCGCCACCCTGGCCGGCGCGCGCGGCTATCTGGCCATCAGCGAGTACGCCGCGCGCCTCAGCCAGGCGCAACTCAAGCGTCTGCGCGGCTATTTCGACCGCAAGCGCGATTGCTTCGTCGCCCCCTCCGAGCCCACCTTCCGGCGGGTGCTCCAGCAGGTCGACCCGGCCGAATTGGAGCAGGCCTTCTCGGCCTGGGCACAGACGGGCCTGCCCGACGACGAGCCGTTGCGGTCGATGGCAAGACCCTCAAGGGCGCCCGACGCGAGGATGGCTCCCAAGTCCACTTGCTCAGCGCCTTGTTCCACAACACGGGGCGGGTGATCGCTCAGTGCGAGGTCGATGCCAAGAGCAACGAGATTCCCGCCCTGCGGGAGCTGCTCGATCCCATCCCCATCGCCGGCCGGGTGGTGACCGCCGATGCCCTGCACACCCAACAGGAAACGGCACGGTTTCTGGTCGAACAGAAAGACGCCCACTACCTGTTTACCGTGAAGGGCAATCAGAAGACCCAGGCCTTCGACCTGAAGGCCTTCGACTGGGCCGCGATTCCCCCCTCAGCACCGCACCCTCGATAAGGCCCATGGGCGTATCGAGGAACGCACCATCCGGAGCACCACGGCGCTCAATGGTTTCCTCGGGTTTCCCCATGTCGGCCAGGCCTTCCTGATCGAACGCCAGGTCTTCTTCCCCAAGACCGGGAAGCAACGCACGGAATGGGCCTACGGTCTCACCGACCTCGATCCGGCCAGCGCGTCGCCCGGCCGATTGCTGGCGCTCAATCGCGGCCACTGGGGCATCGAGAACCGCCTGCATTGGGTGCGCGATGTCACCTTCGACGAGGACCGCTGCCAGGTGCGCAAGGGGTACGGTCCTCAGGTGCTCGCCTGTCTGCGTAACTTCGTCATCGGTCTCTTGCGCCCCTTGATTACCGACGCACGCACTTCCCCGGCCTCGCTTCCGCGCTACTTCGCAGCCCTTCCGGAGCAAGCCCTGGCCGTCTTCACCGCCTGAAGGTCGTTCCGTTCTTCCGTTGACCCGGTGTACACCACCGGGAGGCCGGCGCTCGCTCGGCTTCAGGCAAAAGCGCTCTCTTCTCCGGCAAATCCAATCCAGGGTGACGACTCACCATCGCTATCCTGCCTTCACCATCCGCTGCCCTGGGCGGGGGGGGATTTAGATGACGTGGACCTGCCCTGGAACAGGGGCAGCTTCAACAGCGCCACGGCCAGCGCGAATTGCAGCGCCAGACCCGCCAGCACGATGCGCGTGGGAAAGCGCGCCCGGCTCTCGCTCAACACCCAGGCCAGACCGACGAAGGCCAGGATGCCGAGGGCGCTTTGCAGGTTGGGGAGCATGCACCAATGCTAGCCGGGTTACAGCCAAGCAGGCTTGGCAAGGACGGCGTCGACGCTATGCATTGGGCGCATCGCCGGCGGCACGATGGCGACGGTGCAGCAGATACATGACCCCGGCGATGAGCACGATCGCCGCGAACAGCGTATAGGGCGCGAAGCGGTTGAAGGTGGCCGCCCAGGCACTGAGCTCGTTCAGCAGCAGCGCCCAGACGCCGATGGCGACATAGGTCGCCACCAGCACGGTCGCGATGTTCACCCAGGGGCGCAGGCCGATCAGGAAACCGATGATCGCCCCCACCACCGGCCCGGTCATCCAGAATGGCAGGAACACGAACACAAACAAGCCGGCGATGCCGAACCTGCGCACCGTGTCCCCCCGCAACTCGGCCGCATGGCGCAGTCGCGCGAGAGAGGCTTCCAGGCGGGGCAGCCGGATCAGTTCTCGCCAGCTCAAGGCGAAGAGGGGGTACACCACCAGCACCTGGATAGTCTCCACCAGCATGTTGATGGGTACCACCTGGGCATGGCCGAAGCCGCTCGCGTAGCCGAACGACATCCCGGCGGCGCGACCGATGACCAGGTTGAGCCCGGTCATCGCCGCGTAGGTAAGCACACTCTCGGGAAACATCCGCGACCCGATGCCGAACGCCAGCAGCATCAACACGGACAGCGCGAGACCTATACCCAGCAAGCGGCCTTCGGTGCTCGACAATAGAGTTTCAGGCATCACCTCACCGCACCTTCAGCAGGCCAACCCCCCGGGCTCATTCTGATGAGCGGCTCCGCCGCAAACGGACATGACTTTGAGAAGACGCCCCGAAGCATGAAAGTCATGCCCGTTTCCCTCCCTTGCAGGGCGCGCCCCGGACTGCATTCCGGGGCCGTTCGGCGGGCGCGGAG
>JBBIIR010000474.1:0-2681 GCA_037446455.1 Hydrogenophilales bacterium
ATTGGGTGCGCCCGCCGGATTGGTGAGCGGCCCGAGGATGTTGAACAGGGTGCGCACGCCGAGTTCGCGCCGCACCGGCGCGGCATGCTTCATGGCGCCGTGGAAGTTGGGGGCGAACATGAAGCCCACGCCGACGTCCTCGATGCAGCGGGCCACCTGCTCCGGCGTCATGTTGATGTTGACGCCGAGGGCCTCCAGCACGTCGGCGCTGCCCGACTTCGACGACACCGAACGCCCGCCGTGCTTGGCCACGCGCGCGCCTGCCGCGGCCGCGACGAAGGCGGCGGCGGTGGAAATGTTGAAGGTGTGGGCGGCGTCGCCGCCGGTGCCGCAGGTATCGACCAGGTGGAAGGTATCGCGCACCGGCACCTTGGTGGCGAATTCGCGCATCACCGTGGCGGCGGCGCTGATCTCGCCGATGGTCTCCTTCTTCACGCGCAAGCCGGTGATGAGCGCGGCGATCAGCACCGGGCTCATCTCCCCGGTCATGATCTGGCGCATCAGGCCGAGCATCTCGTCATGGAAGATCTCGCGATGCTCGATGATACGGTTCAGGGCGTCCTGGGGTTTCAGGGTGGCGCTCATCAGCGGGACTCCTCCAGAAAGTTCTGCAGCAATTGATGGCCGTGCTCGGTCAGGATGGATTCGGGGTGGAACTGCACGCCTTCCACCGCCAGCGACTTGTGGCGCACCCCCATGATCTCGCCATCCTCGGTCCAGGCGGTGATCTCCAGGCAGTCCGGCAGGGTGTCGCGCTCGATCACCAGGGAGTGGTAGCGGGTCGCCGTGAACGGATTGGGCAGGCCGCGGAACACCCCCCGGTCGGCGTGATGGATCGGCGAGGTCTTGCCGTGCATGAGTTCCCTGGCGTGCACGATGCGACCGCCGAAGGCCTGGCCGATGCTCTGGTGGCCCAGGCAGACGCCCAGGATCGGCACGCGGCCGGCAAAGGCATGAATCACCGGCACCGACACGCCCGCCTCGTTGGGCGTGCACGGCCCGGGCGAGATGACGATGCGCGCCGGTTGCAAGGCCTCGATCTGCCCGACGGTGATCTCGTCATTGCGGTGCACCCGCACGTCCTCGCCCAGTTCCCCGAAGTACTGCACCAGGTTGTAGGTGAAGGAATCGTAGTTGTCGATCATCAAAAGCATGCCGACGGTTTCCTGTGATGGGTCAAGGTCATGAATTGTCCATGAGGCCGCGCTCATGAGGAACCCCATGGGCATACGGTTTAGTGAAGGCGTCGATGGTTTATGTGCCAGTCAGGCGGTGCCTTATGGATGCCGCGAGCGGAGGCCCGCAGAGTAGGCCGGACAGTAAATGTGGGCCACCACTACTGTCCGGTTAAATCATGAATAGATTCAATTGGTTGCATGCGTCGCCCCCGGTTGAAGTGTTTTCGCTGAATGTAAGTACTTGTTGCAATGGCATTTTCTCGAAAAGGGTGACCGAGAAAATCTGTAGCAAAGTGTAGAGCGAGGCGTCCAGGTTGAGCCGTTTCCTGACGATGGCGACCAGGACATAGACCGACACCGCGATCCAGATTTGCGTCTTGACCGCATTCTCCGACGTACCGAAAAACCGTTTGATCCGAAGATGCTGCTTGATCCACTTGAAGAACAGTTCCACCTGCCAGCGGCTCTTGTAGAGGGCGCAGATGGTTGCGGCCGGCAAGGTCATCTGGTTGGTGAGGAAAATGAACGTCTTGCCGGACTCGGGATCCTTGAAGCGGACGCGGCGCAGGGGGTCGGGGTAGTCCTTCTTGGAGTAGTGGCCATCCAAGGCGATGGTCTGGTCGCAGACGAGGCCAGTGCTGCGGTCTGTCTTGGCCGAATAGACCCGATGGAAATTCATGTTCGACTTGGCGCGCGTGACGAAGAAGGCGCCGGCCCGATGCAGGCCATGCAGCCGCCCGAAATCGACGTAACCGCGATCCATCACATAGATGGCGCCAGGTTCCAGAGGCAGCAGGTCGAGGGCGTGCACATCGTGCAGTTTGCCGTCGGAGACATGGATGAAGCTCGGAATGCTGCCGCGCAGGTCGAGCAGCGTGTGCATCTTCACGGCGGCCTTGGTCGAGCGGAAGTGCGCCCAGGGAAACAGCGACAAACACAAGTCGATGGTCGTCGAATCCAGCGCATACACCGTGTTCGTCAATTCCAGCCCCAAGTCCTCGCTGGCGTAGAGGGTTTGTGCCTGAATGATCAGGCGCTGTGCGAAATCGGCCCAGATGCGCCAATCGCGCGATTCGTTGGCATCGGCCAGGGTCGAGCGCCGCACCGGTTCGCGAAACCCCATGTGGTAGAGCTTGGCGGTCTGGGCCGACAGACAGGTTTCGATGTCGCGCAAACTCTCCCGGTAGGTCAGCTGGGCGAAGGCCATGGCCCGGAACTGCTCCGCACAACTCAGCGCGCGCACCCCTTTGTCGCCTCCGTAGCGTGCCACGTACCGACCAAAGGTCGTCCACGGCAGATAGTCCATCAACTGGGCGAACAGCGTCTTGCCGATGTTCATGGCGAGCTCCGGGGCAAAGCCGGGGAGACTGCCCGACTCCGCGCTCGCCATTCAAATCGACACCACCCCGCATCGCTCGGAAACCCGCACCAGTCATGACTTGCAGCGATTCATTCATTCATTTAACCGGACAGTTGTGATGCTAGGCATCATCGGCGGTAGCG
>JBBIIR010000475.1:0-1700 GCA_037446455.1 Hydrogenophilales bacterium
CAGGACGTGCTTGGTGACGCTGCCCAGCAGCAGTTCCTCCATCACCCCCTGGCCGTGCTTGCCGAGGATGACCAGATCACAGTCCTGTTCCTGTTCCTGGCTCAGGATGACGCGGGGCGCTTCGCCGTGGCGCACGTCGAGGAGGACGTCGGCGGGGCCCAGGCCGGCCTCCGCGACCACTTCGTGCAGGCGTCGCAGGGCCTCGCGGCCGGTTTCGGCGCTGTAGCGGGCGATGTCCTCCTCGGCGACGCCGGCGAAACGCAGCTTGGCCTCGAACGGCGCCTCGAAGGCGTGCAGCAGCACCAGTTCGGCGTCGGGCGCGACGGCCCGCGCCAGGCGCAGGGCGGGCGCCGACCAGGGCGAGAAATCCACCGGCACCAGGATTCGGCGGTAAGCCTCGCGCGGCGCCTGCCGCACCATGAGGAGCGAGCGGCGGGTGCGGCGCAACAGGCGTTCGGCGGTGCCGCCAAGCAGCAGGCGGCCCAGGTAGCCCTCGCCGTGCGCGCCCACCACCAGCAGATCGGCGTCGAGAGCGTCGGCGCGATCGAGGATGGCGCTGAGCGTGGCGCCGGTGGTGAGGTGGGTGCTGGCGGCCACGCCGTGCGCGGGACCCAGCGTCTCGGCCAGCGCGCGCAGCGCGTCGCGCGCCTGCTCGATGATGCGCCGCTCCACCGGCTCCGCGCCCAGGCCCAGCAGGCGGCGCAGGGCGTCCACCGCGCCCTGCGGGATCACGTGCACCAGCTCCAGCGCGGCGTCGCGCTCGGCGGCCAGAAGAAACGCGCGCGCGACGGCGCGCTGGGCCGGGGCGGACAGATCGGTGGCGGCGACGATGGTCTTGCAGGGATTCATGGCGGAAGCCTCCGTGGGCCGAAGCAGTTGTTTAACGGTAAAGTCGCGCAGCGACTTCTCGACGCTCCCCTCGCCCGCAGGCGGGAGAGGGGCTGGGGGTGAGGGAAACGGACATGACTTTCATGCTTCGGGGCGTCTTCTCAAAGTCATGTCCGTTGGAAAGCCGGGTCGGCGCTGGATGACACGCTCCGCCCCCGCGGCAGGCGGAGAGGCGGGGGTGAGGCCGAGTTGCACGCGTGTTTTCCCGAAGTCGCGCCGCTCAGGGCGCCAGCAGGACGTCGCAAGGCGCGTGGTGCAACAGGTTGAGGGCGACGCTGCCGAGCAGGCGCTCTTCGAGGGCGGAGCGACCGTGCCGGCCGACCACCAGGAGGTCGGCGCCGGCGCGCGCAACTTCCTCCAGCAGCGCGCCGGCGGCGTTGCCCTCGCGCAGGATGTTGTCGATGTCCGGTGCGGCGCGGTAGTCGGCGTCGGCGACGAAGGCGGCCAGGTTGCGCGCCGCCGCCTCGCGTTCCCGCTCGAGATGGAGGGCGGCCTCGCGTCGCGCCACCGCCGGCAGGTACCGCAGGCGCTCCGCGTGGGTGGCGCCGAGGACGTGCGCCACGCCCAGGCTGGCGGCGGGGAACCACTCCAGGGCGGCGCGCAGGGCGCGTGACGAGGTTTCCGAGAAATCGGTGCCGACCAGCACCCGGCGATAGGGCCGCTGCGGATCGCCGCGCGCCACCAGCACCGGGCAGGGGCTGGCGCGCAGCACCTTGATGGCGGTGCCGCCCAGCGCCAGTTCGCTGGCCAGGCCCTCGCCGTGCGCGCCCAGCACCACCAGGCCGGCTTCGATTTCGCGCGCCCGCGCGACG
>JBBIIR010000476.1:0-5735 GCA_037446455.1 Hydrogenophilales bacterium
CATGCTCTTTGCACATTGCTTTAAGTAAATTGCGTAACTTCAGGTGTTTTGCTTATTATTTGGGCAACTTATTGCGTGAATAGTTTTGCAAGAGGCTCAACAAGAAAGCATTTACGGACAAGCGCGGACAATCGGGGACGGACCACGAATGAGCCAAGGTTGCCACGACGGGCGGCTCTTGCAAGGTGGGGGGGATGCAAGATGCAAGATGCAAGGGGTGTGTCATTGCGAGGAGGCGGAGCCGACGTGGCAATCCTCCCCCGCAATGACCACCGAAGTTGTCATCGCGAGCCCTCCCCACATCCCCGTCATCGCGAGCCCGCAGGGCGTGGCGATCTAACCCGAGGATTGCCACGTCGCTGCGCTCCTCGCAATGACATCCCCCTTGCCTCTTGAATCCTGAACCTCACCCCTTGAGTCTCCTCCCAACCGCCGCCAGCCAAACCCCCACCCCGATCCCCAGCCCATCGAACAGCAGGTCATCCCACCCCGCCGCCCGACCAGGCAGCGCCAGCTGCCGCCACTCATCCCACAAGGCCACGCCCACGCAAAAGACCACCACCCAAAGCGCGCGGCGGAACCCCAGGCCCACATGCAGCAAGCCCGCGAGCACCGCGAACCACGCCAGATGCGCCAGCTTGTCCCACGGCGGCGGAATCAACCCCGCCGCCTCCGGCTGATTGCCACCCCAGACAAACATCCCGAGCAGGAAGAGGGCTGGCAACAACGCCAGGCGGTAATAGCGCTCGATCACCTCAACGACCCATCCCGGCATAACCCCCACCCCCCCTTCGCAGGTCGTGCTTCAGCCCGACACCCGCAACCTCAACCCTCGCACCCCCCGCCATCGCGGGGACCAACACACTCACCCGATCATCGCGAGGCCCACACACTCACCATGTCATCGCGAGGCCCACACACTCACCATGTCATCGCGAGTGCCACACACTCACCATGTCATCGCGAGGCCCGCAGGGCCGTGGCGATCCAACACAATCCGCAACAAAGCCCCCCCCTGGATTGCCGCGTCGCTGCGCTCCTCGCAATGACAAACCATCGGATTCCGCCGCCACCGATCACCCCGGGCCAGGCGGATGTCGGACGAACCTTACCGACCCGGTTCGGCGGGTGGCGATGCCAGCATTTCCCATGCCGCCCGGGGGGTGACGATGGCCAGGCCGGCCAATGGGGGCACATCCAGGAGATCCTGATCCCCGCTTACCAGCAAAGGCGCTTGGGCGGCCAAGGCGGTGTGGATGAACTTGTCATCATTCCGGTCACGGCTATGGGTTTGCGTGGCGATGCTCGCGGGAATATCCACCCACGACACGGCGGCATTCAGGTCGTGGAGGATGCGTCGGCGCAGTTCCAGGCTCAGGTAACGATCAAACTTGGGTTTCCAGATCCGGGCTTCCAGCTCGGCGAAGGTGGCGGCGGAAAAGACCGGCAAGTGGTGTTGCAACACCGCGCCCACCAGCCTGGCGGGGATGCTGTCCCGAATCAACGCGGCGCTGATCCAGACGTTGGTATCGATCACGACCCGCATGATCCCGGCGGCGTGGGCAATCAACCCTCGTCCGCCAGCAGGGCATCCAGCTTCTCCTGGGTCAATCCGGCATTGGTTGCCTGGTCGGCCGACTCGGCCATGGTGTGGCGCAGGCGGTCGGCGAAGAACATCCGCATGGCCTCGTAGTCCTGGGCGCTGACCAGCACCCCCACCACCCGGTCATGGCGCATCACCCGCACCGGCTCGCGCTGGGCCTGGTCGAGGAATTCGCCGAAGCGGGTCTTGGCTTCATTGGCGGTCATGGTGATCATGCTTGTGCCCCAATTTGATGCGTTACGTTCATTTTGTTCGAATCGCGTGATTTGTTCAATGATGCCAAATTGCTCACCAATGTGCGTAAGCATGGAAAAGGACTTTAAATCGCAGGGCTGGATTGCCGCGTCGGCTGCGCCTCCTCGCAATGACAACTCGCGGGGGATTGCCGCGTCGCTACGCTCCTCGCAATGACAATCCACCCCGTCATCGCGAGCCCTCCCCTCATCCCCGTCATCGCGAGCCCGAAGGGCGTGGCGATCTTCCTGGATTGCCGCGTCGGCTCTGCCTCCTCGCAATGACAATCCACCCCGTCATCGCGAGGGCCGACAGGCCCGTGGCGATCTCAGGCAGGTGGGCGGGGTAGCAGGGTGGGAAGGGAAAACCGAGATTGCCACGTCGCTTCGCTCCTCGCAATGACAATGCTGGGGAGGATTGCCGCGTCGGCTGCGCCTCCTCGCAATGACAAGCGAGGGTGTCATCGCGAGCCCTCCTCTCATCCCCGTCATCGCGAGCTCGCAGGGCGTGGCGATCTCAGCCTAAGATCGTGTCGTACAAATCCCGCCATTCGGGATTGATGCTTTCTATCAGCGCGATCTTTTTCTCGCGCGACCCGGCCTTGATCTGCTTCTCGCGCTTTATCGCCGCTTCCATTGAGTCACCCAATTCGTACCAGACCAGCCGGTGCACATGGTATTTCGCGCTAAATCCGCCGGTGATGCCTTGCTTGTGTTCCCAGACACGCTTGACGAGATTGCCAGTCACGCCGATGTAGAGCACGCCGTCGCGCCTGCTGGCGAGGATATAGACGGCGGGTTGTTTCTCGCTCATGCGGGATCTCGGGGGGCTGCCTTGCTGGGTTGGCGGCGCCGGCGAAGGTGTCGTAGCCAGGTTCTGGGTGGTGGGGATCATAACGGCAGATTGCCGCGTCGGCTGCGCCTCCTCGCAATGACGGGTCGGGGGGGATCGGAGGGGGCAGACGCGTGGCGATCTCCGCACCCCGTCATCGCAAGGGCCGCAGGGCGTGGCGATCTCCCAAACCCGTCATCGCGAGCCCGAAGGGCGTGGCGATCTTGGTTCTGGGGCACGGCAGATTGCCGCGTCAGCTGCGCCTCCTCGCAATGACGGGTCGGGGGTGTCAGGCGGCGGCGGCCACGGCGGGGGGCACCCGCTCGATGAGGCGCGGGTCGAAGGGTTTGGGGATGATGTAGTCGCGGCCGAATTCGAGCTTGTCGAGCTTGTAGGCCTGCAGCACTTCGGCCGGCACGGGTTCGCGGGCGAGGTCGGCGAGGGCCTTGGCGGCGGCGATCATCATGGGTTGGGTGATGGCCTTGGCTCTCGCGTCGAAGGTGCCTTTGAAGATGTAGGGGAAGCCGAGGACGTTGTTGACCTGGTTGGGGTAGTCGGAGCGGCCGGTGGCCATGAGGGCGTCGTCGCGGCAGGCGTGCACCTGGGCGGGGGTGATTTCCGGGTCGGGGTTGGCCATGGCGAAGAGGATGGGTTTCGCGGCCATGCTTTTGACCATGTCCTGGCTCACCAGGTTGGGACCGGAGACGCCGATGAACACGTCGGCGCCGGCCATGGCGTCGGCCAGGCTGCGCATGTCGGTGGTCTTGGCGAATTCCTGCTTGTGGGCGTTGAGGTCGGTGCGGCCGCTGTGGATCACGCCCTTGCTGTCGACCAGGGTCATGTTGGCCTGGTTGCCGCCCATGGCGATCAAGAGGCGCATGCAGGCGAGGCCGGCGGCGCCCGCACCCAGGCACACCAGCTTGATGTCGGAGAGTTGCTTGCCCTGGATTTCCAGGGCGTTGAGGAGGCCGGCGCACATGACCACGGCGGTGCCGTGCTGGTCGTCGTGGAACACGGGGATGTCCAGGCGCGCCTTGAGGGCTTCCTCGATCTCGAAGCAGTGCGGGGCGGCGATGTCTTCCAGGTTGATGCCGCCGAAGGTGGGGGAGATGTTCACCACGGTTTCGATGAAGCTGGCCACGCTGGGGGCTTTCACTTCGATGTCGAAGACGTCGATGCCGGCGAAGCGCTTGAACAGGATGCCCTTGCCTTCCATGACCGGCTTGCTGGCCAGGGGGCCGAGGTTGCCCAGGCCGAGGATGGCGGTGCCGTCGGTGATGACCGCCACCAGGTTGCCCTTGTTGGTATAGCGGTAGGCGTTGGCCGGATCCTCGGCGATCTTGCGCACCGGCTCGGCGACGCCGGGGGTGTAGGCCAGGGACAGTTCGTATTGGGTGGCGCAGGGTTTGGAGGATTCCACGGAGATTTTTCCGGGACGGGGAAACTCGTGGTAGTCCAGGGCTTTCTGGTTCAGGTCGCTCATGTCTTTCTCTCGATGGCGGATCGTTTCGGTCGCACCGCCCTTTATAGGCCATCGCAAGGGGGCGCGTGGGCGGAGTTTATATTGCTGCAATGCAAAAAAGAACAAGCGGGGGCTAAGTGAAAAACCTGGATTGCCGCGTCGGCTTCGCCTCCTCGCAATGACGGCCACTCTCGTCATCGCGAGGGCCGCAGGCCCGTGGCGATCCAGGGCAGTTGGGTGATTCCCCCGGGAGCAACGGGGGAAATCCTGGATTGCCGCGCTTCGCTCGCAATGACGGCGTCGCGGGTCCTTCACCGGTTGGGTAAAATTTCGAATCTTTCATCCACAGGCAGCCATCGCCATGCACAGCCTCTTCGACTCCCGCCAGACCTTCGATGCCGGCAACGGCCAGACCGGTACCTTCTATTCCCTGCCGCAACTGGAAAAGGCCGGCGTCGGCAGGATTTCCCGCCTGCCCGTTTCCATCCGCGTGGTGCTGGAGTCCGTGCTGCGCAACTACGACGGCAGGAAGATCACCGAGCGGCACGTGCGCGAACTGGCCGGCTGGCAGGCCAACGCCAACCGCACGGAAGAGATTCCCTTCGTGGTGGCGCGCATCCTCTTGCAGGATTTCACCGGCGTGCCACTGCTGGCCGACCTGGCCGCGATGCGGTCCTTCGCCGCCCGCACCGGCAAGGATCCGCGGAAGGTCGAGCCCCTGGCCCCCGTCGAACTGGTGGTGGACCACTCGGTGCAGGTGGACGTGTTCGGCAACCAACCTGGCCAAATGAGCGCCTTGCAGCGGAACATGGAGATCGAGTTCCAGCGCAACCGTGAGCGCTACCAGTTCATGAAGTGGGGCATGCAGGCCTTCGATACCTTCAAGGTGGTGCCGCCCGGCGTGGGCATCGTGCACCAGGTGAACATGGAATATCTGGCGCGCGGCGTGATGGAGAAGGACGGCGTGTACTACCCGGACACCCTGGTGGGCACCGACAGCCACACCACCATGATCAACGGCCTCGGCGTGGTCGGCTGGGGCGTGGGCGGCATCGAGGCGGAAGCCGGCATGCTCGGCCAGCCGGTGTACTTCCTGACCCCGGACGTGGTGGGCGTGGAGCTCGTAGGCGGCATCCCCGCCGGCATCACCGCCACCGACATCGTGCTGACCATCACCGAGATGCTGCGTCGCGCCAAGGTGGTGGGCAAGTTCGTCGAATTCTTCGGCGAGGGCGCCGAGGCCCTGCCCGTCACCGACCGCGCCACCATCGCCAACATGGCGCCGGAATACGGCGCCACCATGGGCTTCTTCCCGGTGGACGAGGCCACCTGCCAGTACTACCTGGCCACCGGCCGCGACCCGGCCAAGGTGGACGCCCAGCGCAACTACTACCAGGCGCAGGGCCTGTTCGGTATTCCCAAGGCCGGCCGGTGCGACTACAGCCAGACCCTGCGCCTGGACCTCTCCAGCGTGAAGCCCTCCGTGGCCGGCCCCAAGCGTCCCCAGGATCGCATCAACCTGTATGCGCTGAAGGAGAGCTTCGAGACGCTGCTGGAGCTGCCGAAGGAGCAGGGCGGGTATGGCAAGACACTCCCCTCGTCCGC
>JBBIIR010000477.1:0-7813 GCA_037446455.1 Hydrogenophilales bacterium
GTAACCCTGGTAGGCGGGCAGGCCGGACGCGCGGGCGCCTTGCAGAAGGGCGGGGTCGACACGGGCACCGCCCACCGCCACGTAGTCCAGACTGAGCGGTGGACGCTTGGCCGTCTTGGCCAGATACAAAGTCCAGGCCTTGAGCAGTTCGGGTACCAGAATCAGGCTGTCCGGCCGCGCGGCCTCCGCGGTCGCGTGCAGGGCCGCCGGATCGAAGCCCGCCATGCCGTGCCAGCCCAGTTGTTGCAGTGGCGGCAGATGGACGGCGGCGCCGCGCAACAGGGGGGTGTAGACGCCGGCGACATTCTCCAGCAGCAAGGCCAGAGGCAGGACCGCCAGGTGCCGCTGGATGGGCAGGTCGGCAAGCCGATCCAGCACGGCGCCGGCGGTGTCGTGCAGGCCTTCGGCGCTCAGGCAGACGCCCTTGGGGGCGCCCGTGCTGCCGGAGGTGAAGGAGATCTTGGCGGTGCCGGCAGGGATGGCCACCGGTGCCACGACACGCCGCATCAGGGTCATACCCATCCAGCGATCCGTGATGCTGAAACCCAAATCCAGGGCGCCGATGCGCTCCGGCTGGTCGGTCAGTACCGCATCGGCGGCCGTCCGCGCCAGGGCATGGGCCATCTGCTCCGGGCTGAAGAAACCGGGCAGCGGCAGATGCACCTTGCCCGCATGCATCGCAGCCAGATCGGCCATCACCCAGGCCGGGCCGTTGTCGGCCAGCACGGCGAGCACCCGGCATCCCGCCAACCGGGAGGACAGGGTTTCCACCTGGGCCAGGATGTCCGCCGTGCGCCAGTCTCCGTCCGCGCCGCAGAGCAGCACGGCATGGGGCGACCGCAGCGCCAGCGCGCGCAACAAGGGATTATTCATGGCGCGCGGCGCATTCCAGGGCGATGCGGATCTTGCCGGCCACCACGATGGGCTCGGTTTCGTAGTAGCTGCCCCAGGCGGCGGCGTCGCCGCCCAGCCGGGACGGGTTGGCGTGGGCCAGGGCCAGCAGCGGCAAACGCAGGCGGGAGAATATCCCCACCAGGGTGCTGGTGGCGGTAAACACCACCCACTTGTAGCCCAGTTGGTCGAGATGGCGGGCCAGGGTGAGAATCAGATCCAGGCTGGCGCCCGGCCTGGCCGTGGCCAGATTGCCGACTTCCACGATGTGTTCGCGTCGCACCGGCTGCCCCGCCAGCCTGGCCATGGCCACCTCGATGGGGGTGTCCAGGTAGTTTTCCAGATAGAGCGGCTCGCTGCCCGCGCAACGCCAGCCGGTGGCGGCGACGATGCGGCCGGCGTCCTCCATCAGCATCAGGTTGGGCGCGAAGGACGGTACGTCGGCGTTGTAATGGCTGGCGAATGTGGCGCGGATGAAGGATTCGGCCTCCTCCCGGCGCGGCGCGCCAGCGACCGTGTGGACGACGTTGAACTGCTTGCGCGAGGGGGAGAGAACGGATCGGAGGGCGTTAGCCATGACTGCGCCTTGAAATGATGTTGCCGCAAGGCTAGGGCCCGGCCCTTAAATCAAGCTTAAAACGGAAGGTTTTTGATTTGGTTGGGCTAATCCCTACAATGACGCACCCACAGTTCATTTTCGGTTCACCATGATCATCATCACCGGTGGCGCAGGCATGATCGGCAGCATGATCGCCTGGCATTTCAACGCGCACAGCCAACGCGACGACCTCGTCCTGGTCGACCGCATCCTGGAAGCCGATCAATGGCAAAACTACTGCCGGCGCGACATCGTCGAGTACCTCGACAAGGATGAGTTGTTCCCCTGGCTGGAGGCCCGACCGAACCTGAAGGTCGAAGCGGTGATCCACATGGGCGCCATCAGCGCCACCACCGAGCGTGATTTCGGCCTCTTATTGGAGACCAACATCCGTTACAGCCAGCGGCTCTGGCAGTGGTGCGCCGACAAGGGCGTGGCCTATCTCTACGCGAGCTCCGCGGCGACCTATGGCGGCGGCGAGCTGGGCTACGTGGACAGCCATGACAACGCCGCCCTGCGCCCGCTCAACGGCTACGGTTTCTCCAAGCAGTTCTTCGACCGCTGGGCGCTGCGCCAGGCGCGCGAGGGCAAGCCGACGCCGCCGGCCTGGTACGGCTTCAAGTTCTTCAACGTGTATGGCCCCAACGAGTACCACAAGGGGCGCATGGCCAGCGTGGTGCTGCATACCTTCAACCAGACCCGCGCCACGGGCGGCATGAAGCTGTTCCGCAGCCATCGGCCGGACTACGCCGATGGCATGCAGATGCGCGATTTCGTCTACGTCAAGGACGCGGCGGCGGTGCTGGCGCATTTCGTCGAGCAGCGGCCGGCTTCCGGCCTCTACAACATCGGCACCGGCAAGGCCCGCGCCTTCCTCGATCTGGCGCGCGCCACGCAGGACAGCATGGGTCTGGCGCCGGCCATCGAGTTCATCGACATGCCCGAGGACCTGCGCGGCAAGTACCAGTACTTCACCCAGGCCGACATGACCAAGCTGCGCGCCGCCGGCTACGACAAGCCGTTCACCGAACTGGAGGACGGCGTGCGCGACTATGTGAGCGGCTTCCTGCTGAAGGACGATCCGTATTGCTGAGGCGAGCATGACCCACACCGACGTCATCGACCGCTGCATCGCCGATCATCAGGCCACCATCGCCGCGCTGGCGCCGCTGAAGCCGCGCATTTCCGAGGCGGCGGAGTTGCTGCGCCAATGCCTGGCCGCGGGCGGCATCGTGTTCCTCATGGGCAATGGCGGCAGCGCCGCCGACAGCCAGCACATCGCCGCCGAGCTGGTCGGCCGCTTCAAGCGCGAGCGCAAAGGCCTGGCGGCCGTGGCCCTGACCACCGACAGCTCCATCCTCACCTCGGTGGGCAACGATTACGGCTTCGACCACGTGTTCTCCCGCCAGGTCGAGGCCCTGTGCCGGCCCGGCGACGTGCTCATCGGTATTTCCACCTCGGGCAACAGCCGCAACGTGATCGCCGCCATCGAGGCGGGGCGCCGCGCGGGGCTGCGCAGCATCGGCCTGCTGGGTGGCAGCGGCGGCGCCCTGCAGGGCCTGTGCGACCTGGTCCTACTGGCGCCCTCGGCGGAGACCGCGCGCATCCAGGAGGCGCACATCCTGATCGGGCATATCCTTTGTGAACTGGTGGAGGCCGGGGCCTGAGATGTCGCGACCGCTGATCGATCTGGTGCGGCACGGCTTCGCCACCGCCGGCGGCGAGCCTCCGCGCGTGCTGGTGGTGGGCGACCTCATGCTGGACCGCTACCTGTGGGGCGACGTCGAGCGCATTTCGCCGGAGGCGCCGGTGCCGGTGGTGCGCCTGCACCGCGAAACCGAGCGCATGGGCGGCGCCGCCAACGTCGCCGCCAACCTGGCCGGCCTGGGCCTGCGCGCGGTCCTTGCCGGCTATGTCGGCGACGACGCCAACGGCGAGCGCCTGGCGCGCATGTGCGCGGAGTCTGGCATCGACGCGGATGGCCTGGTGGTCAGCGGCAACCGCTCGACCATCGCCAAGACCCGGGTCATCGGCGGCCACCAGCAGATGTTGCGCATCGACCGTGAGGAGCCGACCCCCTATCTGGCCGACGACCGCGCCGCCCTGGCCGAGCGGCTGCTGGGTCTGCTGCGCGAGCATCCGCCGGCGGCGGTGATCCTCTCCGACTACGCCAAGGGCGTGCTGGATGGCGAGTTGTGCCGGCGGCTGATCGACGCAGCGCGCGCGCGCGGCATCCCGGTGCTGGTCGACCCCAAGGGCCACGACTACGCGAAGTACGCGGGCGCCACCACCCTGACGCCGAACAAGAAGGAAGCCGCCGAGGCCTGCGGCGTGCCGGCCCGCGACATCGATGCCCTGCTGGCCGGCGCCGGCCGCCTGGCCGCCGATCTGAAACTGGACTTCATGACCGTGACGCGGGGCGAGGAGGGCATTTCCCTGATCGGCGCCCAGGGCGTCGAGCATCTGCCCGCCACCGCGCGCCAGGTGTTCGACGTGTCCGGCGCCGGCGACACCGTCATCGCCACCCTGGCGGCGGGACTGGTGGCCGGCCTGACCCCCGCCGCCGCCTGCGGCTTGGCCAACCTGGCGGCCGGCATCGTCGTTGGCCAGGTGGGTACCGTGCCCATCGCCCGCGACGAGCTGCTGCACGCCATCGAGGTGGAGGACGCGGTGGAACAGGCCGACAAGATCTGCCAGTCCGACGTCCTTATGCGACGTGCCCGCGCCTGGCGCGCGCGCGGCGAGCGGCTGGTGTTCACCAACGGCTGCTTCGACCTGCTGCACGCCGGCCACGTGACCTACCTCGAACAGGCGCGCAAGCAGGGCGACCGGCTCATCGTCGGCCTCAACACCGACCGCTCGGTCAGTGCCCTGAAGGGCCCGAGCCGGCCGGTGATCCACGAGAATGATCGCGCCCGCGTGCTGGCCGCCCTGGAGGCGGTGGACGCGGTCATCCTGTTCGACGAGGACACCCCCATCGAGCTGATCCGCGCGCTGCGCCCGGAGGTGCTGGTGAAGGGCAGCGACTACACCGAGGCGCAGGTGGTGGGCGCGGAGGACGTCAAGGGCTGGGGTGGCCGCGTCGCCCTCATCGATTTCCTGCCGGGGCGCAGTTCCACCACCATCCTCAACCGCATCGCGGGCGAATGAAGCAAGGGTCATGCGGCACTTGGAAAGCACGGTCTTGCGCCGATTGACACGCATGAGCGGACCGTCGGCATGGGCAAGATCGACATGAGCGCGCGCGCATTGCAAGACACACCGCGCCGCATACTCATCATCAAGTGGAGCGCACTGGGCGACGTGGTGATCGCCAGCGCGATCATGGAGGACATCGCGCGCGCATTCCCGTGTGCCGAGATCCATCTCAATACCCTGCCCAACAGTCTGCCCCTGTTCGCCCACGACCCGCGCTTCGCCGACGTGTTCGCCGTGGATGTCCGTCGCAAGGGAGCGCGCTGGCGCAATACGCTGGCCTGGCTGTCCCGGGTGCGCGCCGGTCGCTACGATCTGCTGGTGGATCTGCAAAATTCCGATCGTTCGCGCTTGTTGCTCGCGTTGCTGGCACTGTTGCCCGGGGCACCAAGCTACCGTTTCGGCAATCGAGCTGGATTTCCCTACACCGCGGCGCCGGCCGCCGTGCCCGCCAATGCACACGTGTTCGACAAGATGCGCGCTATCCTCGTCGCACTGGGAGTGCCCGCGCGCACCGATCTTCCGGTGCTTCATCCCAGTGTGGAAAGCGAGGAACGGGTGGCGCGGCTGCGTCGCGAGCATGGCCTGGAGGATGACCGCTACGTCGTGCTGCTGCCCGGTTCGCAGGCCGGCGGCTGGCTCAAGCGCTGGGGTACCGAGCGTTATGCCGAACTGGCGCGATGCCTGCACGCGGCGGGTGTGCCCAGGGTCGTGCTGGTTGGCGGTCCGGACGAGGTCGACGTCTGCAGACAGATCGCGGGTGTCGGCGATTTCGTTGTCAATCTCAATGGTGTGCCCAGTCTTCTGGAGATTGCGCCGCTATGTGCTGGAGCTGCGGCGATCATCGGCAACGATACAGGCACAGCGCATTTCGCCGCCAGCGCCGACCGTCCACTACTGGTGCTGTGTGGCCCAACCGATCCGCGCCGTGTTAAGCCGATCTCCGCGCATGCGCGGGCGGTACAAGCCGATTTGCCTTGCCGCAGCTGCTACGCTAAGACCTGCGTGGCGACGGACACGCACGCCTGTATGCGTGCCATCACGCCCGCGTGGGTGGTGGAGCGCCTGCCGCAACTGGTGGCGGGTGAATTGAGGCCGGGTACGCGCTGGGGGGGGCTATGTGTCTATTAATGGGCGACCTCACCCGGACCGAGTCATCGCCGCCATCCGTTCAGAACTTGGCTGACCAACAGTCCGCGCGTCTTGCCGTAAATATCTTTAAGCTTCACGCGCAGGCTGCGCGCTCGCAACGCGTGGCGTGAATACAGGGTGCCGCTGGCCCGCGCGGTGTGTGTAGCCTCGTGACGAGGTGGAATCTCGCGGGCCAGCACGGCGAACAGGTTGTGTTGGTAAAGCACCCGTCGTCTGGCCTCGATGATATAGGGTAGGCGTTTACGATACTGGTCGCTGGCGATGGCAGCGCGCATCGTGCGCAACGCCCCATCCGGATCGCGAATGTCTATGGGGATGAAGCTCTGCATCGGGAAGTAGTCGGTCGCGTTGGGGCAGCCGCAATAGAACGGCAGGGTCAGGCCGAGAAAGGCATCCGCCAGCTTTTCGGTCCAGTGGTGGGGGCCGATGAAATTCTCCACGGCGATGTGGTAGCGGTATGCGTCCAGCGCCTCGGCCTTGTCATCCAGCGGGCGGGCGCCACGGCCATAGACGTCCATGTCGGGTAGTCGGCGCATCATCAGACGCATGAAGTCGTGGCGTCGGCGATGCAGGGTATGGCGCATGCTCTTGGGCGAGAACACCATGGACAGGTCGCGCGTCTTGACGTCGTCTGAGAATGCCGCAATGTCATCGAATGAGCGCACCGCGTGCGCGCCGATGCCATAGAACCATTCCAGAGCAGGTTGCGAGTAGATGCGGTCGCGGTGCGGCAGCGCCCATGGCGCCTGGCTGGTCAGCACGCAGCCGAATTGACGCGTGTAATCATCACCGTAGATCTTGATGGATGACGGCTCGCTGGTGACCAGCAGCGTGCGGGCTGCGGCGCAGGAGAGCTGTTCGTGCGCCTTCGCTCGGCTTTCGCCGGCCCGGCGTGGCACGTCGTCGTACACCACCAGCCAGTCATAGTCACGCGCGTCCGCGTCGAACAGGAAGCGACAACGGCCCCATGCTGGCTCGCCGCGCGGGAACTGGTGCAGCCAATGCGCCGCGGGTACCTGGCTGCGTACCTTGACACGGATGATGAGGCCGCTCTCGGCCCGTTCAGTCGCTTCCACGTGATCGCTTCCTGGGCGATGGTTGGTGTCGCGTATCATACCCGCCAATAGTCTCCGTTTTTCCCGCCACCCCGAGGCCTATCCCAACGAACAAGCCATGACCACGACCATTCATATCATCGGTGGCAAGGGTACTGGTGGCGCGGAGGGCTTTTATGTCCGGCTGGTCAATGCATTGCAGCACGCTGGCCATGCGCCCGTGGCGGTGACCGTCGCCGGAGGCGCAGTGGCTGCCGCCCTGGATCCCGCAGTGCGTCAGTGGCATGTGCCAATGATGGGCAACTGGGATCTGTGGTCGCGCTGGCGCATTGCCCGCGTCATCGCGCGCCAGGGGCCCTGTATCGTGCAGACCTACATGGGGCGCGCCACACGGCTCACCCATCTGCGCCCGGATGGTGGCACGACGCACATCGCCCGCCTGGGGGGGTTCTATTCGCCCAAGGGCTATCGCCACGCGCATGTCTGGGTGGGTAACACGTTGGGAGTGTGCGACTATTTAGTGGAGCATGGCTTTCCACGCGAGCGGGTGTTTCATATCGGCAACTTTGTTGCCATGCCTCCGAGCGCGCCAGCCGAGGTATTAGCGGCATTGCGCGCCGAACTTGGGGTGCCGACATCGGCCTTGGTGCTACTGGCCGTAGGTCGGTTGCATCCGGTCAAGGGATTCGCCGACCTGCTCGCCGCGTTCGCGCACATCCCGGCGCGTTGCGCGGGGCGACCGGTCCACCTGGTGATCGTCGGCGACGGGCCGCTGGCGGGCTCGTTGCGCGCGCAGGCAGCCACTCTGCCATGCCGGGAGCGTCTGCACTGGGCGGGCTGGCGCAGTGATACCGCAGCGTTCTACGATCTCGCCGACATCGTCGTCATGCCATCACACCACGAAACCTTGGGTAACGTGATT
>JBBIIR010000478.1:0-6103 GCA_037446455.1 Hydrogenophilales bacterium
CGCGTTCAACTGAGGTTTTTAGGATGATAACGGAGCCGCCCCCCACTGCGCCCGTCGTCGCCATCCTCGGCGCCGGCCCCGCCGGCATGTCCTGCGCCAACGCCTGCCTGTCCTTCGGCCTCGCGCCGGTGGTCATCGAACGCGGCGATCACGCCGGCGGCGCCCAGCGCAGCAACTTCCACCCCAATCTGTGGATGCTGGGATCCCCCGGCGAAACGGGGGAGGAGATGAGCCGGCGCATGGCCGATCATTTCGCCACCCTGGCCGTGCCCACCCGTTTTCGCTGCGAAGTGACCGGGGTCGAGATGGAAGGTGGCCGCTTCCGTCTGCAACTCGCCGGCGGGCCGGACGGCGCCCCCGCCAGCCTGCGCGCCGACGCCATCGTGCTTGCCACAGGCATGCGGCCCCAGGCCAGCGCGGAACTGGAAGCCCTGGCCCGCGCCTGCGCGCGGGTCATCGTCGGCCCGCTCTCCCCCACCATCCGCGATGGCATCCACGGCCGCGAAGTGCTTATCCTGGGCGGCGGCGACAATGCCCTGGACCATGCCCTGTTCCTGCGCGAGCGCGACAACCGGGTAACCGTGTGCACCCGCGCCGGATTCTCGGCGCGGGCCGCCTTCCTCGCCGCCTGCCGGAATCAGACCGGCATCACCCTGCGCGCGCAATGCCGCCCGCTTGCCATCCTGCCCAGGGACAACGGCTTTCTCGTGCGCTGGTCCGACGAGGAGCGGGATTTCGACTGGCTGCTGGTGATGTATGGCTACCGGCCCAATGTCGACGTGCTGGACCGCTTCCCGCCGGCACTGCGGCCCGCCCTAACCGCCGGCGGCCATGTGCGCGTCGACGCCTGGCAGCACACCTCGGTGCCCGGCCTCTACGCCGCCGGCGACCTCACCGAATCGGCCCAGCCCTCGGTGCCCACCGCCATCGCCCAGGGCCTGACGGCGGCGCGGGCGATCGAGCGGGACCGGCGCGCGGCGTGATCAATTCGCGGCCGGACGGTATTCCGGAATCCAGGCCCGCAACCTCTCCCGCACGGTTTCGTCCGGCTCGCTCCCGGCGTCGCCGATCCAGGCCAGGATGGCGTCGAGCTCTCCGGCGTGGGTTTCCCGCGCCCGCGCCACGCGCAGCTTGGCATGGGGCGTGGGCAAGGTGGTCTCGGCATCCGCCAGGAGTTCCTCGTAGAGTTTCTCGCCCGGGCGCAGCCCGGTGTATTCGATGCGTATCTCTTCCTCGGTCTTGCCCGACAGGCGGATCATGAGCCGCGCCAGTTCTGCGATGCACACCGGCTCACCCATGTCCAGCACGAAGATCTCGCCCCCCTGCCCCATCAGGCCGGCCTGCAGCACCAACTGGGCCGCCTCGGGAATGGACATGAAGAAGCGGGTGATCTCCGGATGGGTCACGGTGACCGGGCCGCCGGCCTCGATCTGCTGCCGGAACTTGGGGATGACGCTGCCGGAGGAGCCCAGCACGTTGCCGAAACGGACCGAGATGAACCGGGTTCCATCCGGCGCTTGCAAGGCCTGGCAAACCATCTCGGCGAGCCGTTTGGAGGCGCCCATCACGTTGGTGGGGTTGACCGCCTTGTCGGTGGAAATCAGGACGAACTTCCCCACCCCCGCCGCGCGCGCGGCGCGCGCCGTGACGTAGGTGCCCAGCACGTTGTTGCGCAGGGCCTGCAAGGCGTTCTCCTCCATCAGGGGGACGTGCTTGTAGGCGGCCGCGTGGAACACCACATCGGGCTGGTGCGACCGCATCAACTCGCCCATGCGGAAGGCATCCTTGACGTCGCCGATGACGCAGGCGATGGCCAGATCGGGATGGCTCGCGCGGAACTCCTGTTCCACCTGGTAGAGGGCGTATTCCCCCATCTCCACCAGCACCAGGCGGGCCGGATGAAAGCGGGCGATCTGCCGGCACAGCTCGGAACCGATGGAACCGCCCGCGCCGGTCACCAGCACCACGCGTTCGGTCAGCAGACGATGCAGGCCCGCGCTGTCGAGTTCAACCGGGTCACGGCCGAGCAGATCGTCAAGCTGGATGGGGCGCAGGGCGGAGACCGACACGCGCCCGTCCATGAGATCCTCCAGCGAGGGAACGGTCATCACCTTCAAGCCGTCCGCCCCGCACAGCTCGGTGAGCTGCTTGCGCAGGGCATGATGGGCCGACGGCAAGGCCAGAATCACGTCGCTCACCTCCATGCGCCGCGCCCAATGTTCCACCTCCCGCAAGGCCCCCAGCACCGGCACGTCCTGGATACGCCGGCCGATCTTGGCCGGATCGTCATCCAGCAGACCAACCACCCGGTAGCCCGAAGGATTGCGCGCCAGTTCCCGCAGCAGGAAATCGGCCGCCGAACCCGCCCCCAGCACCAGCACGGGGCGTGTCTCGGGATGCAGCAGGGCGGCGATGCGGTGCTCCTTCCAGGCCCGGTAGGCCATGCGGCTGCCGCCCATGATGAGCAGCAGCAGGATGGGGTCGAGGATCAGCACCGAGCGCGGCACCACCGCCTCGACCCGGAACATGATGAGGATGGACGGCACCGCCACCGCCGAGACGGCGACCGCAGTCAGGATGCGTTTCAGGTCGGGCAGGCTGGCGAAGCGCCAGATGCCGCGGTAGAGGCCGAAATAGGCGAACAGGGCGGCCTGCAGGGGCACCACCCAGAGCAGGGTGGAAAGGGCGGCCGCGAGATACTCGGCCGGCAGTTCCAGGTTGAAGCGCAGCAGATAGGCCCCCAGCCAGGCGGCCAGAGCCGCGAAGAGGTCATGCAGGATGACCAAAGCCGTGCGCGGATTAACCCGCATGGATGTGCGCCTCCCAGCGACGATCGATGGCATGCATCGCCCACGTATAGAAAATGACCCAACCCAACAAGATGCCCCAGCTTGCCTCGGGCAGGGCACCCAACGCCAGGCCCGAGAGAGCGACCACGCCCATCAGGGCATAGGCGATGCCGGCGAGACGCCGGTGACTGTAACCCATGCGCACCAGGCGCTGGTAGTAATGATCGCGGTGCGCCCTCCAGACTTTCTCGCCGCGCAGCGCGCGCCGCGCCAGGGTCACGCTGGCGTCGACGATGAAGGGTGAGAAGATCAGCAGCGGCAAGGACCAATGCCACGCGCCATGCGAGACCCCGACGATACCAAGCGTGGCGGCGAGGAAACCCAGCGGGATCGAACCCGCGTCGCCCATGAAGAGCCGCGCCGGCGGAAAGTTGTAATGCAGGAAGGCCAGTGCCGCCGCCGCGATCGCCGCGCTGAAGGCCGCCAGTCCCGGCGCGCCGCCCAGCCATGCCGCGCCCGCCAGCGCAGCGAAGCCAATGGCCGCCATGCCGCCCGCCAGCCCATCCGAACCGTCCATGAAGTTGTAGAGATTGGTCATCCATACCACCGCCAGGGTGCCCGCCAGCAGCGCCCACCCACTGAGCCCCAAGGCTAGGAGACAGCCCGCCGCCACGACGAAGTGAGCCAGGAAGCGCACCCGCACCGGCAGTCCGCGCACATCGTCGGCGAGCGACACCCCGGCCAAGGCGAAGGCGCCCACCATGACCGGCAACAAACCCGAGTCGGCCAGCACCAGGCTCGCCGCGGCGACGCCCGCCATGATCCCGACCCCACCTATGCGCGGCGTCGGCGTCGCGTGCAGCGAGCGCTCGTTGGGATGATCCATCGGCATGCGCCCCCCGCGGCGCAGCAGCCAGGCGAGCGTCAGCCAACAAACCGCGAAGGCCGCCAGGACAGCGAAAGCGATCATCATCCGGCCACCGTCGCCGCCAACCCGGCTTCCATCGAAAACGGCGGCGTCCAGCCGAGGCGCACGCGGATCAGCGAACTGTCGACCCACAGCGAGCCCGTCAGCCGCGCCACCGCCGCCCGCTTGCCGAGCAGCGCGCCGGCAAATTCGAGCATACCCACGGGCGCCGGCAGCAGACGCGCCGGCCGTCCCATGGCCCGCGCCACCGCGCGCACCAGTTCCGGCGTCGACACCGGCTGGCCGTCATCGATCAGGAAGGTCTGTCCGGCCGCCGCAGGATGCTCGACGCACACCCGGATCGCGTCGACGAAATTGCCCAGGTACAGCAGACTGCGCCGGTTTTCGATCGCCCCCAGCGGCAGCGGCCAGCCGCGCTCGACCACGTCGAGCAGGCGCCGGAAATTCGCCTTCACCCCCGGCCCATACACCAGCGGGGGGCGCAGGACGACGACCTCCAGCCCGGTCTCCCGCGCGATCCGCCACAGGCCCTGCTCGGCCTCCCACTTGGAAATCGCGTACGCGTCTTCCGGCGCCGGCGTATCGGTCTCGCGATAAGCCGCGTCGCGCCCCTCGCCGTTGACCTTGACGCTGCTGACGAACACGAAGCGCTTCACCCCCGCCTGCGCCGCCTGGCGGGCGAGGTTGAGCGTGGCGTCGGTGTTGGTCGGCCGGTAGAGTGCCAGCGGGTCGGCCGCTGTGTCGTGCATGACGTGGACGCGGGCGGCGAGGTGGACGACGGTGTCGCAGCCGTCCAGGGCGGCTGCCCAGTCGGTCGCGGCGTCCAGCGTTCCGACGGCCACCTCGTCCGCCATGCCGCGCGCGCCGCGGACAGCAGGCCGAACGGCATGCCCTTGCGCGACGAGATGGGCGCACAGCCGGGACCCGACGAATCCATTGGCGCCTGTGATGAGGATTCTCATGCGGCTGCCATGCGATAGAGGGCCAACGTCTGCGCGATGACCGCGTCCAGGCCGAATTCCGCCTCGGCGCGAAGGCGTGCCGCGGCGCCCATGCGCGCGCGGAGGACGGGATCGGCAACGAGTCTGGCCAGGGCGACGGCAAGGTGATGAGCCACCTGATGTTCGGCATTCTGTCCCTGTCCGCCGACCAACTGATGCGATTGCGACACTGACGCGATGCCCTTCAATTCCTCACCGTCCATCCCGCACCAGGCGCCCCGTGCAGGACGGGATTCGTCCGGAACCGCCGAAACCATGCCGTTTACACAGCTCCGCCACGCCGCAACCCCGACGTCTCCAGACAAACCGCTCCCCAGAGGCGGACCACTACCCATCAGACCGCTCCGGCGAGGAGTTTTGCAAGAGGCTCAATATACATAACTTCAAGGGAAGTGCATCTCCCAATGGCTGCAGCCGTATCCCGGTCGGCGCCAGTACAGGAAACTGGCGGCTTGCACGTCGCATCAAACTTTCAACATCTTGACGGGTCCAGCAGCCATTCGGAGGCACGGTGAAGTTCGATCGGTGCGGGCACGGCAAGCGTCGGTGGCATGTCCATCGCCACCAACAACAAACGGGCATCGGGCCACTCCCGGCGGGCGTCCTGCAGCGCGCGCAGCGCGCGCTGCAACGTATCCGGATCAGCCAGATCCACGCACACCTGCACCAGCCATTCCTGCCCGTCGGGCAGCGCCGCATGAAAATCCACTTCGTAACCGGAGAGCGTATGCACGTAACCCACCGTCGCGCCACGGCGGCGCAGGGCGTGCAGCACCGCGGTTTCCAGCGCGTGGCCGGTGTTGGGTTTGCCAGAGCGATCGAACAGTGCGATCAAGCCCGTATCCACCGGATACACCTTGCGCGGATTGACCTGCCTGCGGCGGACGGAATCGGTGGCCATGGCCACGCTCTCCAGCAAGAAAGCGTCTTCCAGATACGCCAACATCTGGTGCAAGCTGTCCTTGCCGACGGGCACGCCGCGCGAACGTAGATCGGCGTGAAACTTGTTGATGCTGAACGCCCCGGCCGGATTCCCCAGCAGCTGCTGCACCAGCCAACGCAACACCCGCGGCTGGCTCAGGTTGTATCGCTCCACCACATCGCGCAACAGCACCACATCCACATAACTGCGCAGCAGTTCGTAACGGCTGCGCGCATCCAGCCCCTGGGCTTCGGGAAACCCCCCATCGGCCAGATAGGCCGTCAGGGAATGCTCCAGATGCGAGCGTTCCCCCTTGGCGAGGCGGTCGACCGACCCCGCGGGTTCGCGACCGGCATGGCGCAGGGCTTCGCGAAAACTGAAAGGCGTCACCACCGCTTCCATGGCACGGCCGCGCATGCTGCTGGCCACTTCGCGAGACAAGAGTTTGGCCGACGAGCCGGAC
>JBBIIR010000479.1:0-11661 GCA_037446455.1 Hydrogenophilales bacterium
CGCGCATCGCCGACGGCGATGACTTCGTCGATGAGGAAACAGTCGAATTCCACCGCCATGGAAATGGCGAAAGCCAGCCGTGCGCGCATGCCCGAGGAATAGGTTTTGACCGGCTCGCGGAAATATTCGCCGAGTTCGGCGAAGTCCTGCACGTAGTCGATCTTGTCCCGATAATCCGCGCCGTATACCCGGCAGATGAATTTGAGGTTATCCAGCCCGGTCAGGCTTCCCTGAAACGCGCCGCCGAAGGCGAGCGGCCAGGAGAGGCTCATGCCCCGCCGGACATGACCGCGCGTGGGGCGTTCCGCGCCGCTCAGGATGCGGATGAGCGTGGATTTGCCGGCGCCGTTGCGGCCGAGGATGCCGATTTTTTCGCCCGGCCGAATCGTCAGGTTGACGCCGTCGAGCACGGTGTGCCGGCCGCCGCGCGTGGGGTAGTGTTTGGCGATATCGACGAGCTCGATCATTCGGGCTGCACCCTGCGGCTGGAGTCTCGCACCAAAATCAGGCCGATGAAGGTCAAAAAGAGGTTGACTATGGCGAAATACGCCGGGGCTTCATAGGTAGGCACGACCTGGCCGAAATAGCCGTGGCGGATCATTTCCACCCCGTGCACCATGGGCAGCCAGAGCACCATTTCCTGCGCCGCCCTGGGTAGCCAATCCACCATGAACATGGCGCCAGAGAGCGGAAACAGCAAATAGGTGGCGATATGCCAAGTGCGCTCGAAGGTTTCGGAACGCTCGGACAGGGCGCCGACGATGAAGCCCAAGGCGATGGCA
Source organism: Hydrogenophilales bacterium (assembly GCA_037446455.1). Lineage (GTDB taxonomy): Bacteria > Pseudomonadota > Gammaproteobacteria > Burkholderiales > Thiobacillaceae > PFJX01. Next base: position 783 of record JBBIIR010000479.1, read on the forward strand.
AACCAGCACAACAGTAGCCAGCCGGCCAACACCCTGCCGATATCCTGCGGCCAGTACATGGCGCCGATGGCGGCGAAAAATACCGTCAAGGCGGCAAACGACGCAGAAGCGCCGACGATTTCCAGCAGGATGCGCGAGAGAAACAGGTCGATCACCTTGACATTGCGGTGATACATCAGCGCCAGGTTGGGTTCGATGGCCTTGGAGCAACGACTGGCCGCATTGCGCCACAGCAATACCGAGGAATAGCCGGTGATGGCGAAGGCGACAATGGGAATGTTGGAGACGGTATGAAGCTTGGCCGCATACCACAGCGCGGTCACGCCCAGGGTGAACAGCATGGGTTCGAGCATGATCCACAGCGCGCCCAGGCCATGCCTTCCAAAGCGGGTGATGACCTCGCGCATGAGCAGCGCGAAGATCACGCGCCGTTGCACGGCAAAGGCGCGAGCGAGACTTGCATCCGTCATGCCGGTCAATCCATGTGCTCCCGTATGCTGGCGGAGAGTATCGCCAGCACACCCCAGGCGATCAGGCCCAGCACGATTACGGCGAGGATGTTGCGTAGCCGCCGTGGTTCCAGGGCTTGGTCGGGCAGGTTGGGCTGAACGATGCGTTCCAGGTAAAACTGCTGGCGCTGGGCATCGTTGCGCGCCTGTTCCAGCGTGCTCATGGCGCTGGCGAGCATCTTGGCGGCGAATTCCTTTTCCAACGTTAGGCGCTGGTATTGCGCCGCCTTACCAGCCAGCGAACGGTCGCCGCCGCCCGCCACGCGCAGGCTTTCAGCCTTGATTTCCCGTTCCAGCATGGCGGCGCGGCTCTTCAGGATGGGTATCTGCGGGTTTTCCCTGGCGACATTTTCAATTTGCAATATCTGTGCCTTGGTGGCGATGAGTTCGTCCTGTAGCTTGGCGATTTGCTGCAAGGGGATGGCGGATTGCTTTTCCGGGTCGATCACACCCTTTTCGTTGCGATAGCGGGCCAGTGCCAATGCCGCGACCTTGGCTTTCTTTTCCAGTTCGGACACCTCGTTGGCGGCATAGCGGATCATGTCCTGCCGACCCCGCTCATTGAGCTTGTTGATGAGGTTTTCCGCGTGCTCGAGCAGCTTGAGGTTGATGGCGTGCGCATCCTGCGGCGTGAAAGCGCGCACGGTCAGGATGGCGATGGAGGATGCCGGGTCCAATTGAACCTCCACCCGTTTTTGATAGTAGCGGTGGAAATTTTCGAAGCTGTCGTCCCAATCCAGACCGGGAAAGCGGTTGAACGGGTCGATGTCCGGGGAGGAGTAAGCCTGTTTGATGTTCAGCGCCTCATCCAGGACCTTGGCCGCATCACGCGAAACGATGAAGTTCTGTACGGCAAAGGCGTCGTCTTCGGCCCGCGAAAACCCGGCGCCCTTGAGGATCAGACTGAGGGGAGAGGCGGTCTGCCGCTCCGGGCTCCGAATAACAAAGCGGGCTTCGCTTATATAAATATCCGATGCAATGAAACCAAAATAAAAAACAGCCGCCATCGTAGGCAACACAACGGTAAGCCAGAATAACCTTTGTGTCTGAAGCGATCGAATGATGTTTTCACGACTGATTTTTTTCAGTATGCGATATTCACGCACTATGCCAGCTCCCTGATCATTTCGACAGCCTTGTCGACTTGTGCTTCGGTATGCGGACAACCCAGGAAGAACCGCAACCGCGCTGCCTTTTCCTCCACCGCCGGATAGACGATGGGCTGGACGTTGATGCCGCACTCGAACATCTTATTGGAGAGCTTGGCCGCCTTGAGCGAGCTGCCGGTGATTGCCGGAATGATGGCAAAGCCCTGCGATGTGCCGGTGTCGATGCCGGCCAGCCGGGCGAGTTGCAGGAAACGCCGGGTGTTCTCGCGCAGGCGGGCGACGCGTTCCGGCTCTTTCAGCATGAGGCGCAGTGCCGCCAGCGACGCGGCAGCCAGCGGCGGGGCAATGCCGACGCTATAGACGAAACCGGGCGCGGCGTATTTGAGATGCTCCACAAGCGCCCGTTCGCCGGCGATGTAGCCGCCGCAACCGGCCAGGGTCTTGGAGAGCGTGCCCATCCAGATGTCCACATCCTTGCCAGCTACCGCGTAATGTTCATGGCTGCCCTTGCCGGCGGCGCCCAGAGCGCCCAGGGCATGTGCCTCGTCCACCATCAGAAAAGCACCGTGACGACGCTTGATGTCGATGAGCGCGGGCAGATCGGGAATATCCCCATCCATGCTGTAGTGGCCTTCGACGACGATCAGCGTGCGCTCGAACTGACCACGGATTTCAGCAAGAATGGTGTCAAGGGCTGCCGTGTCGTTGTGAGGAAAACCACGTCGCGTGGCACCGGAAAGCTTGATGCCTTCGAGCACGCTGTTGTGGATCAGGCTATCGTGAATGACCAGATCTTTGGGGCCGAACAGGTAACCGATGGTAGAAACGTTAGTGGCGTGGCCGCTCACGAAGACGACGCAGTCTTCGACCCCATAGATATCGGCAAGAGCCTCCTCCAGCTCTCGCTGGATGGGGCGTTCTCCGGCCACCAGGCGGCTGGCGGAAGCGGAGGTGCCGTAACGATCGATGGCATCTTTCGCTGCCTTGTTGATGGCAGGATGGCCTGACAATCCAAGGTAGTTGTAGCTGGAGAAGTTGAGATATTCGCGGCCTTCGATGCGCGTGACCGCGCCCGCCACGCCATCGTGGGCGATGAAGAAAGGATTACGCAGCCCGAGCCGAGCCGCCGCTGCCTTGGGCACCAGCATCTTTTCGTAACCAGGGTGCCGGTCGAAGCGGGTAAAAGCTTCCGGCACGTTTGAACGACTCAGTGCGCGGGCAGTTGGAAGGGTGGAAGCTGTCTCGCCAACTCGGGCTTTTTTACTGAGGAAGCGTTCGATCAGCTGGGATTTGGCCTTGAGACCCAGGGAGGATTGGCTCATGCGGTAAGTCTCGTTCCTTGTTGCGCCAAGGCGCGTGCGTCCTCGACGATCTGCTGCGCATCTTCCGCAGCCGCAGATTCTCCATGTTGTTTTGCCAAGTCACGAACCACAGCATCGACCGTATTAGCGGCCAAGTCCTGTTCGTCAGCTGCGCCGAGCAACTTTTCAACGATGCGCTGGGTGACCTTTTCAGCTGTGGGCGACTCATTGAGCATCATTACGGGCAGTTGTATGCCAAAGCGCTGTTCCAGCCCCAATGCCAGTTCGACGGCCATCAGTGAGTCAAGACCCAGTTCGTGCAGGGAGCGCTCCGGGTCGATGCGGCCGGCGCTAATGGCGAGGATTTGCGCGACTTCCTGGACGACCAGTCCCCGGACTATGTCAACGACTTCTTTCGGTTCCTTGCCAGCGATCAGCGTGCGGACGTCGGATTCGCCTTCGGACGCACCGGTATTTTTCAGACTGCGGTTGAGGAGGCAAAAACGCTGGCTGACGGCTGAAGGCAGCAGACGAGACAGCTTGTTCCAATCGAAATTGGCGATTGCACAGACCCCGCCCTCGGTGAGGTGACGGTCGAGCTGATCCAGCGCCTGTGTGGCCGATAGGGGCGGTTTGCCCAAACGCTGTTCAAGGCTATCCCGCACGGCTTCATTGCGCATGAGATACCCGACATCCCCGATAGGCCCCCAGCCAATGCAGGCAGCAGGCAGCCCAAAGTGTCGGCGCATTTCGGCGAGCCCTTCCAGCCCGGCATTGGCAGCCACATAGTTGGCCTGGCCGGGGTTGCCGATGGCGGTGGTGATCGAGGAATAGAGCACGAAGTGCTCGAGCGGAATGCCGAGCGTGGCCTGGTGCAGGTTCCAGGCGCCCAAGAGTTTGGGGGCGATGACCGCTTCCATCCTCGCAGCGTCAAGGTTCTGCAGGAGAGCATCGTCGAACACAGCTGCGGCATGCAAAACCCCCTTGATCGGCGGGAAGGTCTTTCGTATGCGCTCGATCATCTGCACGGTTGCTTCCGCATCGGTGATGTCACAAGCGAAGGCGTGTGCGTTCACTCCCCGGGCAGCCAGTTCATCGATGGCCTCTTTGGCACCCGGGGTATCCAGGCCGCGGCGCCCAACCAGGACGAGATTGCCCACGCCATGCGCCGCCAACCAGCGCGCCGATTCAAGGCCGAAACCGGACAGCCCGCCCGTGACGAGCCAGGTGGATTCCTTCGCAAGACGCAACGGCTGGGGCTGCGTAACTGGCCGCTCGATCGGCGGTCGCGCATCGACGAGCGAGACGACCACCTTGCCGATATGTTTGGCCTGCTGCATGGTGCGAAAGGCGTCCACAACGCGCTCCGCTGGAAACACGCGGCAAGGCAAGGGCGTGAGCGCGCCCTCGCGGAACAAGGCCATGATTTCACGGAACAGCCGGGCGGCCCGTTGCGGCCGGCCGGTGAGCAGCTGGTCCGCATCGATCCCGAAGTAGCTGATGTTGTCCTTGAAGGGGCGCAGGCCAATGGGGGTGTTTTCGAAGAAATCGCGTTTGCCCAGTTCCAGGAAGCGGCCAAAGGGCTTGAGCACAGAAAGATTGCGGCGAATGGCTTCACCTGCCAGCGAGTTGAGCACCACGTCGACGCCCTCGCCGTTGGTCGCGGCAAGAACACCGTCGGCAAAGGCGGGGCTGCGCGAGTCGAAGACATGGTCGGCACCCAAAAGACGCACGAAGTCGCGCTTGTCATCGCTGCCAGCGGTGGCAAACACCTCCGCACCGAGATATTTGGCCAATTGAATGGCGGCAATGCCAACGCCCCCGGCTCCGCCATGGATGAGCACCCGCTCGCCCGCTTGCAGGTCGGCCAGATGCTTCAGCGCGTAATAAACCGTGAAGAACACCGTGGGCACTGTCGCCGCGGATTCGAACGACCAGGCCCCCGGCATCAGGGCAAGGGCATCGGCACGCGTGACGACATGGCTTGCGAAGCAGGCCGAGCCAAAGCCCATGACTTTGTCTCCCGGCCTGAAATCGCGCACACGCGGCCCGACGCGGCTGACGATGCCGGCGAATTCCAGTCCCAGACTTGCGCCAGCGAAACCTTTTTCCACCGCTTCGTCCGGCAACAGCCCCATGAGGTACATGACGTCCCGGAAGTTCAGACCGGTGGCCTGGACCTTGACTTCGACGGCTTCATCAGTCAAATCGGCTTCTTCCTGCGGCAACCAAACGAGGTTGCGGAGCTGGCCGGTCAGATGAAAGTCGAGGCGGAAGCGCTCTCCTTGTGCTGCGCGCCGGGTCTGAATGTCAGAGGCTTCCCGCATGACCAGGGTGTATCGGCCCTTGTTCGCCAGCAGAATCTCGGAAGTACCGTCGGGGCGAAGCAGCTCGTTTTCCAGCCTGCCGAGGTTGCCTTCACACGCCAGGTCGATGAGCGTGCACTCGAGCGCGGGGTATTCGTTCATGGCCACACGAACGAAGCCCCAGAGCGCGGCTTGCTGGGGATTGGGGGCTGCGGTAGCCGACAGATTTGAGGTCGGCGCGCCACCGCGGGTAACGAACCACAGGCGCGGCGATTTTGCGGAATGCGCGGCAATGGCTTGCACGTTCCCAAGCGTTTCAGCGAGCAAGGCCGTGGCGGTTTCCGGCGTGCCGTCCCAGCCTCGCAGATGCACGACATGGTGAATACCGGGAAGACTTTGCGGCAAATGTTGCACTATTTCGACCCGCTGCCCCTGCGATTCGAGCCGGACGGAAAGATGCTCCGCCAGTTCCAGGGACGCGGCATCCGCAAGAAATAGCCATGAAGCCGGTTCGGGCGAGGGCAAGTTTGCCGCCCCCTGTGCCGGAGAGCGCGCCAAGAGCAGGTAGGCGCCTTCGGAAAGGCCATCCGCAGCGGGTTCGAAAAAATCCAGCACGCCCTCGAAACCTTCGGCCCGCAGGAGCTCTGCCCAGGCGGCCGCCGGCGCCAGCGAGGAATGCGGCGTTTCATCACCCACGGCCTGATGCCACCAATGGATATCCAGGCCAGCCAGGAAGTCCGCACTCCAATCCGGGTGACGCTCGGCAACGATAAGGCTGGCGTTGGCGGCAAGCCAGCGCCGCACTTGGTTGAGCGCGATTTTCGGGCTCGCGGCCCGGTGCAGTACGTGACGAAGAATGACGACATCGAACTTTTCCGGCAGCGGCCGCTCGGCAGTCAAATGCCAATTCGAGGCATCCAGCGTCGCAATGACGAGGTTGGGCTGGTGGGCGTATTCCGCCTGCTGACGTTCGGCCGCGGCTTCGGGCAAGGCAAGAACATAGTCGAGGCGGTCTTCGGGCAGTGTAGCCAGCAATTCACGCGGGACTTCGCTCGGGCCGTCGGCGATTTCCAGGACGCGCAAGCGACGATGCGTGGGCCAGTCGTTTGCCAGAAAGCGCAGGAGATGCCCGACAGCCTGCCGCATGCCGGCATAGGCCGGATCGTCCTGATAAAGCGTTTCGACGACGGGTGAACGGCGAAGCGCCTCGATGAAGTCATGTCGATCCGACGCATTCAGAAGCAGATGCGGCAGATGACGTCCGACCCGGCCCAGCAAAACGAGGTGCGGCAATGCGGCGCCGTGCTCGCGCTCCAGGGTGCGCCAAATTTCCTCGGCGGCCGGCAAATCGTTGCCATCGGCCAGTTGCCAGCGCCCGGCCTGCTCAAAGAGCAGTCCTTCCTGCCGCAACAGACGGCTTAGCCAGCGGGTGTAGGGGTCGGAGGCGGTCACCAGCGCTTGCAGGGCTTCGTCGTCCTTTCGGGCAATCGTCCGGAAGGTCTCGAATGCGAAGGAGACGACGAGCGCCTCGAACAGGGGCAGGGCCTCCTTGAACCAGCGGCCGCGGGATTCCGCCTGTTCGGCCATGGCCGGCCGGAGGGTTTCGACAAGCACCCGCGTGGAGGGCAGTTGGGTAATGAGGCCATCTACAGGATGCGGGCGCAACCAAGGTTCGACGCGCCAGCGTGAGACGTTCTCCTGCGCCCTGTGCCGCAGCGGCGCGGCGCGGAACCGGCCTCCGCTTACGCTGGCCAGAAGGGTATCTTCGGCATCAAACAGTTCGAAGTCCGCCAAAATGGAGCGTGCGCTCCGGCGTGTGATGCGTGCGCGGAATCGGCTGGGCGTGCCAGCACGGTGGTATGCAAGCCGCCCGGTCTTGACGGGCAACAAGGCCACACCCAGCCCGGCATCGATGTCGGTGCGGAAGAAATCGACCAACGACTGGTAGCAGACATCGAGCAAGGCCGGATGGATGAGGTAGTCGTCTCCAGCCAGATCGGCGGGATATTCCAGCTCCGCTTGCAGACAGTTTTCAGCAACGGCGGCATCGCGTAGCCCTTGGAAGGCCGGGCCGTAATCAAGCCCGAGCGCCGCCGCCAGGTGGTAGTGCGTTTCCCGGTCAATCCTGGTCGCGCCCGTCGACAGAATGGAAATCCGCGCAGTTTGGGAATCGGCGCCCGGCTGCAAAATCCGCCCGGCAGCATGGAGCGTCCATTCATCATCGCTTAATCGCCGACGGCTCTTGATCTGGAAACTGCCGTCTCGATCCTTGAGATCGAAACGCAGCGTGCGTGCGCGCTCGCCGTCGAAGACCATGGGGGAAACGATGTCCATCTCTTCGAACGCCAGCCGTTCGCCCCCCAGCCATTCGCGCGCGGCTGCGAGGGCCATCTCGGCATAGGCGGCTCCGGGAAAGACGATGGCGCCCCCCACCTGGTGGTCGGCAAGCCAGGGCAGGACAGCCGGATCGAGGGTGTTTTCCCAGGCATGCGCGGCTTCGGGAATCCGCCAGCCCAACAAAGGATGCACACGCCGCCGCTCGATGGACAAAAGACTTTCGCTGGTGCGCGGGTGCCAATGTCGTTCGCGTTGCCAGGGGTAGTTGGGCAACCGGACATGACGCCCGGGCTGGGGAAAATAGACACTCAGACTTGGTTGTTCGGCCAGCAGGTGGGCACGCAAGGCTGTCTCGAGGATGCGATTGAAACCATCGGCCTCCTTGCGCAAAGTCGGCAGCACCCGCCCTTTGATCTCTAAGCCAGACAAGCACTCGCTGATGTACCGTTGCAGAATGGCATTCGGACCAATTTCAACGAAGACGCGGCACCCCAGACTACCAAGCGTGGCAATGGAATCCGAGAAGCGCACCGGCTCTCGCACATTGCGCCACCAATAGTCGGCGCCCAGGCAATCTCCCTCAAGTGCGCCCCCCGTTACAGTCGAGACAAAGACCGTCCGGCCCGAAGATCGGGATTGGAGTCCGGCAAGATTTTCGAGCAGAGATTCCCGGATCGGGTCCATTTGACGGCTGTGGAAAGCGTAGTCGAGGTCGAGCAGCCGGAAGAAGGTCCCTTTGGAAGCAAAATGGACCTGGAGACGCTCCAGATCGGCCGGGCAGCCCGAAAGGGTGAGGTTATTTGGACTGTTGATGCCGGCGATCACAATATCAAGATCGTCACCCAGTTCGACGAGGGCGGTTTGCATGGCTTGCACAGAGCGCCCGACAGCAGCCATGCGCCCTGTGCCGCGCGTCTCACCCTGGGCACGGCTTCTGGCAACGATCACCCGGATGGCCGCATCGAGATCGAGTGCGCCACAGGCCCAGGCCGCGGCCACTTCACCCACGCTATGACCGGCCACTGCCAGTGGCTCGATGCCCTGCGCTTGCAGCAAGCGCGTGATGGCAACCTGAATGGCAAACAGCAAGGGCTGGGCGACGACCGTATCGTCGAGGCGGGATGCTTCCCCGGTGGCCTGCAACTCGGCCAGTAGAGAGAAGCCGGCGACGGGCTGCATGCTGGCGTCGAGTTCGGCCAGAATCGCTGCAAATGCCGGCGATTCAGCCATAAGGCGCAGGCCCATACCGACCCACTGGGCGCCGTTGCCTGAATAGACAAAGGCAACGCCGCCTGATTGGGACAACTGTTCTTCGAGTACCAGGCCGTCCGGTGCGCCGCCTTGGGCATAATCAGCCAGTTTTTCCGCCGCCTCGTCTGGTGTGTTGGCGTGCAGTGCCAGGCGTTTCCCCAGGCGATCGCGCCGATGGGCTGCGGCATAGGCGATGTCGTAATAGTCCGATGGCAGGCTGTTCTTCAACCGTGCCGAGTAGCAGGCCGCCAATTCATGGAGCGCCGCATCAGAACGCGCGGAGAGGAAAAGAAGCGGCAATGCCTCGAGGGAATGCCGCGCCGATTCATCAGCCACGCGACGGTATTCGTGCAGCAGGACGTGCGCGTTTGCGCCGCCAAAGCCGAAAGAGTTGACGCCAGCGACCAGAGGGACTTCTTTTTCCAGCGGCAGATATTCAGTGACTGGATGCAGATTGAGTGCGACGAAATCGATGTGCGGATTGGGTGTTTCGAGGTGAAGCTGCGGGGGCAGTGCGCGGTGTTGCAGCGCCAGGATGGCTTTCACCAGACCCGCCATACCGGAGGCGGCCTCCATATGCCCCAGATTGGCCTTGACCGAGCCGATGGGCAAAGGTTTTTCGCGCGCCTGGCCATACACCGCCCCGATGGCGGCGGTTTCAATGGGGTCGCCCACCATGGTGCCTGTACCGTGCGCCTCGACAAAATCGATGTCCTGTGCCGACAGACCGGTTTTCGCCAGGACGTTTCTCATCAGCTCGGCCTGGCCGTCACGGCTGGGAATGGTGATACCCGTCTTGCGCGCACCGTCAGCATTGACGCCCGTCGCAAGGATTACTGCCTGAACATCGTCGCCATCGACTATCGCCTGTGCAAGCGGCTTGAGCAGGAGCACAGCCCCCCCTTCGGCACGCACATAACCGTTGCCGGAAGCATCGAAGGCCTTGCAACGCCCATCGGCGGAGAGCATCGAGGCCTTGGTGAAACCGACAAAGGGATAAGGGTGCAACAACAGATTGACGCCACCGACAAGCGCGGTGCTCGCTTCGCCGGTTTGCAACGCCCGGCAGGCATGGTGCAAGGCGACCAAGGAGGACGAGCAGGCGGTATCGACCGCGAGCGACGGGCCATGCAGATCGAAAACGTAGGAAAGTCGGTTGGCGGCTATGCTGAGCGTGTTGCCGGTCATCGAATGCGATGATATGGCGGCAAGATCGTCGAGCCCACGCGTGCCGTAGTCGAGGCTGGAGATGCCAACATACACGGCGCAATCCGTACCGGAAAGCGTAGAGGGTGGCGCCCCCGCATTCTCCATGGCCTCCCAGGACAGCTCAAGGAGCAGTCGTTGCTGCGGATCGAGCGAAGCTGCCTCGCGCGGTGAAATACCAAAAAATTCCGCGTCGAACTCGTCTATGCGGGAAAGAACGCCCGCCGAGAAGGTAATACTGCGACCCGGTTCCGACCGTTTTGGGTGCCTAAGTTCGCTGTTGGCCCAACGATCGTCGGGTACTTGAGTGACCAGATCCTTCTTTTGCTTCAGCGCCTTCCATAGGCTGGCATCATCTGCAAGATCTCCAGGGAAACGGAATGCAATCCCGACTATTGCAATGGCGCTTGGATTACTTTTGTCAAATGGAGGCATGGCTACCGCAGCCCGCGCATTCGCTTCCGACACAGGATTGCCATCAGGCAGGCCATTTATTTCTAAGTCAAGCAATACCTTTTTGAGTTGATTCATCAACCCGCCTCCGCCTGTGAAAACCCCCGCTCGCAACGCCAAGACAGTCATCTGACGCGCCCGAATTCGGGGGGGGGGGGGGGGGGGGGTACATCGCAGCCTCCCTAAAAGACCGCAAACACCCTACCGTTGCTTCAAATTATCATAATCCTTGATTCCTCGGTTGACCGCTCATTGATCTTCGAAAATCCGCATGGTTGCTGACGTTTGCGCCTTCGACGCGGTTCACCATTTGGGTGAGCCCGCTACACGCCCGCTTTCGCGTCTGTGCGGGCGCCTGGCTTTGTCGCGCCTCCTTGCGGGGAACGACCCCGCGGCGTCGTCGCTTC
>JBBIIR010000480.1:0-1749 GCA_037446455.1 Hydrogenophilales bacterium
ATATGTTCCTCGGCGGAACCGTGCGAAAAGTTGAGACGAACGACATCGACACCGGCCTCGATCATGCGATCCAGAACCTTGGGATCGGTGCAGGCGGGGCCGAGCGTGGCGACGATTTTGGTTCTGCGTAGCATGGTTTTCCGTGAGGCGTTAGGCGTTAGGCGGGAGGCGTTAGGCGGGAGGCGAAGGGGTGGGCTGGGGTCTACACCTCACACGCCTCACGCCTCACGCCTATCGCCTCACCCGCCGCCGGCATTAGCCGGCGGCGCGCTTTTCCAGGATGTCCACCGCGGGCAGGACCTTGCCTTCCAGGTATTCCAGGAAGGCGCCGCCGGCGGTGGAGATGTAGGACACCTTGTCGTAGATGTCGTACTTCTGGATGGCGGCGATGGTGTCGCCGCCGCCGGCGAGGGTGAAGGCCTTGGTCTCGGCGATGGCGCGGGCGACAGCCTTGGTGCCGTCGCCGAACTGGTCGAACTCGAACACGCCCACGGGGCCGTTCCACACCACGGTGCCGGCCTGCATGATGATGTCCACCAGTTCCTGGGTGGACTTGGGTCCGATGTCGAAGATCATGTCGTCGTCGGCCACGGCGTCGGCGGTCTTGCCCACGGCGGGCTCGGCGGCGTCGAATTTCTTGCCGCAGACCACGTCCACGGCGATGGGGATGGTGGCGCCGCGCGCGGTCATCTTGGTGATCAGCGCCTGGGCGGTGGGGATCAGGTCATGCTCGCACAGGGACTTGCCCACGTTCTTGCCGGTGGCGGCGAGGAAGGTGTTGGCGATGCCGCCGCCGACCACCAACTGGTCGCACTTCTCGGACAGGGCTTCGAGCACGGTCAGCTTGGTGGACACCTTGGAGCCGCCGACGATGGCCACCATCGGGCGGGCGGGGTTGGCCAGGGCCTTGGCCAGGGCGTCCAGTTCCTCGGTCACCAGCATGCCGGCGCAGGCGGTGGGGGCGAACTGGGCGATGCCGTAGGTGGAGGCCTCGGCGCGGTGGGCGGTGCCGAAGGCGTCCATGACGAAGACGTCGCAGAGGGCGGCGTACTTCTTCGCGGTGTCTTCCACGTTCTTCTTTTCGCCCTTGTTGACGCGGCAGTTTTCCAGCAGGACCACTTCGCCCTCGGCGACGTCGAAGCCGCCGTCGACCCAGTCCTTGATCAGGCGCACGGGCTTGCCCAGCTTGGCGGCCATGACGTCGGCCACGGGCTTCAGGGACACCTCCTCGGACCACTCGCCCTCGGTGGGACGACCCAGGTGCGAGGTGACCATGACCTTCGCGCCGGCCTGCATGGCGAACTCGATGGTCGGCATGGAAGCGGTGATGCGCGCGTCGGAGGTGACCTTGCCTTCCTTGACAGGCACGTTGAGGTCGGCGCGAATGAAGACGCGCTTAGCCCCAAGGTCGAGGTCGGTCATGCGCAGGAAGTTGGACATGCGGTTTCTCCTTGGAGAGTTAAGCGGTAAGGAATAAGTGGACCTATTTCTTACGACTCATCGGGTGGTGAGGCGAAAGGCGTTAGGCGTGAGGCGGAAAAACGCGAGGCCGTTACGCCTCACGCCTCACGCCTCACCCCTCACGCCTCACGTATTACTTCGCGACGTGCTCGACCAGACGCAGCATGTTGCAGGTGTAGCCGTACTCGTTGTCGTACCAGGCGACGACCTTGACGAAGGTGCCGTCGAGGGCGATGCCGGCTTCGGCGTCGAAGGTGGAGGGCGCGGAGTTGCCAACGAAGTCGGTGG
>JBBIIR010000481.1:0-1742 GCA_037446455.1 Hydrogenophilales bacterium
GACGACGCCGCGGGATCGCTCCCCGCAAGGAGGAGCGACAAAGCCAGGCGCCCGCACAGACGCGAAAGCGGGCGTGTAGCGGGCTCACCCAAATGGTGAACCGCGTCGAAGGCGCAAACGTCAGCAACCATGCGGATTTCCGAAGATCAATGAGCGGTCAACCGAGGAATCAAGGATCATTGGCCGCCCCCCCGCGCCGGCGTGGACGGTGGTGGCCGCGCACCCATCTGGGCGGCGACCACGTCACCCTCCAGCGACTTCAGCCTCTCGCTCTCGAAAATCACCGTGATGCGGCGCGATTCGCGCAGCTTGCCCCCTTGTTCCAGGCGATACACGTAATCCCAGCGATTGGCGCGGAACGGATCGACGATCAGCGGCGTACCCAGGATGAAGCGCACCTGCGAGGGCGTCATGCCCGGCTTGAGCTTGTCCAGCATGGCCTGGGTGACGGCATTGCCCTGCTGAATGTCGATGCGGTGGGTGGGAAAGACGCGCTCCAGGGGGTTCGACCAACTGCCGCAGCCGGACAGCGCAAGCAGCGCGACCGCGAGGAAAGCAATGCGGAGGGAGGGGGGCATGGAACTGGGCATTGGCTATGGGAACGGAAAGCCGCGCTATGATAGCGGCATCTGCCTATTCCGTCATAAGCACCATGACCAATACGGATCAACTCCGGACCATGGGCCTGAAAGTCACCGGCCCGCGTCTCAAGATACTCAACCTGTTCGAGCAGAGCGAGCGCCGGCACCTCACCGCCGAGGACGTCTACCGCCTGCTCATGGCCGAGAACATCGACGTCGGGCTGGCCACGGTGTACCGCGTGCTCACCCAGTTCGAGCACGCCGGCCTGCTGATGCGCCACCACTTCGACAACGACAAGGCGGTCTACGAACTCAACCGCGGCAGCCATCACGACCACCTGCTCTGCCTGCAGTGCGGCAAGGTGGAGGAGTTCTTCGACCCGGCCATCGAGAAACGCCAGCAGGCCATCGCCGCCGAACGCGGCTTCCGCCTGGCCGAGCACGCCCTGCATCTGTACGTGGAGTGCATCAAGGAGAACTGCCCGAACCGCAAGAGCGGCAAGTCCGGAGGCGGGGCGGATTAGTCCTCATCCGGCGGATTACGCCTTCGGCTAACGGACATGACTTTGAGAAGACGCCCCGAAGCATGAAAGTCATGTCCGTTTCCCTCCCTTGCAGGGCGCGCCCCGGACTGCATTCCGGGGCCGTTCGGCGGGCGCGGAGCATGCTCCGCGAAGCCCCCGCCTCACCCCCCAGCCCCTCTCCCGCCTGCGGGCGAGGGGAGCGTCGAGAAGTCGCTGCGCGACTTTCATTACGTTAATCGGCCCTACTCTTTACCTTCTTGCCGGCGGCCGAATCTCCGCCGGCCAGCATTTCCGCCGCGTGCGCGCGGGTGGCCGGAGTGATGGTCACGCCGCCCAGCATGCGCGCCAGTTCCCCTACCCGCGCTTCTCCATGCAGCAGGGCCACTTCCGACACCGCCCGGCCGTCGCGGGTCGATTTGCTGACGCGGTAGTGGCCGGCCGCGCGGGCGGCCACCTGGGCCAGGTGGGTGACGCACAGCACCTGCCGGGAGCGGCCCAGATCGGCGAGCAAACGCCCGACGATTTCCGCGACGCCGCCGCCGATGCCGGCATCCACCTCGTCGAAAATCAGGGTGGCGGCGCCGGAGACACCGGACAACACCGTTTGCAGGGCCAGCCCCACGCGCGACAGTTCGCC